>JBHPLC010000142.1:0-3825 GCA_042564455.1 Candidatus Zhuqueibacterota bacterium
CAGGAGTTTTTTCAACAGACTGCCCCGCATAGCGGGATGTTATGCTTGCAGACTTCAAACGGAAACGTACACATGACTTTTTTTGTGAGAACCACTGAGAAAAGAGATAACTAACACGAAGTTTTCGAATAACAAAGGAGAATTGATCATGCTGGAATTCATCGAGTATATTGTTAAACAACTGGTTGATAAACCTGATGAAGTAAAAGTTACAGAGGTAGAGGGTGACCGCACAACCGTTTACGAATTACGCGTAGGCGATGGTGATATGGGTAAGGTAATAGGGAAAAAGGGTCAGACCGCAAAATCCATACGGACACTGTTATCCTGTGCTTCAGCCAAATCCGGCAAACGTGTTGTCTTTGAAATTCTGGAGTAGGTGTCACAGATATTCAAAATAATGTTCAAATAAAGTAATTCTGGAATTGTTTGTACTTCAGAAATATATTTTCTAATCTTACGGTATCCTGTTAGTAATGGACAGGCATTCTGCCTGTCCTGCTAAATAATATTATTTCGTATTTACTTCATCGCATTTCTATATCCCGAAATACATATTTATTAAAGCTTTCTCAATATTTTATTCTCGTATATTATTTTTTGTTAGTAAAATATTTCGGAGAGATTTCTCCCACTATGCGAGACAAGTAACAGAGATCAGACAATCGGGTGTAGCTAATTAGTTTTATTGTTTTGCGAAACTAATTGCTGCGTCTTACTGCGCCTTCGGAGCAGGTGGAAGATCCGGGCGCGGTTATACCGCTGGAGCATGATCGGATAGACGTTTATTATCAGGTTTTGCTGGAGGTTGTCGATCGCCAGGTCTGTATACCCGATGTTCAGCCGGTGAATTATGATAACCATGTAGAATATAAAAGCGGAAACATGCAGAAGCTCAAAAAAACATGCCTTGTAAAGATACGCCCTCGCACCCTGTAGGGATGAGGTTCCGAGTGAAAAGGAGGACATTTTCATTCCGGTCAGACGCCGCCAAAAAATCCCGCCGGTGGGAATGATCTTCCCGATAAAATGTACTCCGAGATACCTGTAAATTTTCCCTTTTCCCCGTATCTCAAAACCAAACGGAGTACAATACAATTTCAGTATTTTTCTTAATGAAGGAAACCTCTGCAGGTACTTTCTGTCCAGCTCCAGGAAAGTTTCCAGTTCTGTCTTCTTATCAGAAATTATTAGCTCCGGATAATTACCATTACCTAAAATTACGAAAAATCAGGATATAAAGTTACCTGTATTTTTGTTTGCCGGGAATTACAGCAGTCTCATACTGATCCGTTATAAAATAAAACAGGGGATCGTAAAATCCCCTGTATGTTTGATTATGTCATAAATTATAATAGTGAAAACGTCACCTTACCCTGTTGCCGTTCCTGTCGAGCAGGACAGGATTGCCGAATCCGATGTCCCTGAGCTGACTCAACTGGGTTTTCGCATCACCCACCACAAGGTAGATCATCTTTCCGGCATCGATATATTTCGACGCAAGTGCTTTAATGTCATCCACAGACATATTGTGCACGATCTGTTCGCGCTGCTTTACGTAATCGTGCGGCAGCCCGTAAATGCTGATATTCTGCAGCATACCGTTCAGTGCATCGATCGTCTCAAATGCTAATGCATTACTTTTTATCAGGGAATTCTTTGTTTCATCCAGATCGCTTTCGGAGAATCCGCCTCCGTAGGTCTCAAATATCTCCTTGATCAGCCGCACTGTATCAAATGTGACGGCAGACTGTACGCTTGTCGACATCAGGAAAGGTCCCGGTGTATCCGTTCCCTGAAAGGATGAATAAGCGCCGTAAGTGTATCCTTTCTGCATCCTGAGAACATTGAAAAATTGTCCGGTTACACCCCCGCCGAGTTTATAATTCATTACTGTTGCCGGATAAAAATCCGGATCGGTCTGGGCAAGAGCAAGAAAACCTACATTTACCACCGACTGCTTGGCATCGGGCATATCAACAAAGTATATTGTCGAACTTTCAGTTTTCTCAGGTTGATCAAATTCAGGGATTGTGATATCCTTAGGTGTCCATCTCTGGTTAAGACCTGCAAGCGCATTTTTTACCGGACCATCTGTTATATCACCGGTTACATGATATGTCGTCACGGATGGTGAAAAATAGTCTGCGTAAAATTCTTTGAGGTCATCGATAGAGATCGATTCGACCGATTCCGCGGTACCCAGAGTATTATTTGAAAAGATATTTGCTTCCCCATAGAGCAGTTTTCTGAAAACATTGGCAGCTATGGTATTCGGATCCCCCTCCTGCTGCTGAAGTGTGTTTATTGTCCTCTGCTTGATGAGCTCGAATTCCTTTTCATCCCACCTCGGTTCAAGCAGTATCTCCTCAATCAGATCCATTGTTTTCTGAAAATTCCTTTTCAGGGTACTTCCCGTACAGTATATTCCTTTTATTGTCGTATGCATGGATATGGTTGAACCGAGCACATCGATCTCTTCTTCAAGTTCTTCGGGAGTCTTGTTCTTTGTTCCAGCCATCATGATATCGGTCATAAGGTTGGCAACACCGATCTTTTCAGGATTATCAAGCTGCAGACCCCCGGCGATCCTGAGGGTAAACTGAACAAGCGGCAGCTCATGGTGTTCAATACCGTATACCTCGATCCCGTTATCGAGTTCCGCTGTCCAGACGGGCGGAACATTAACTTCCGGTGCGGGACCCAGATCAGGTGGTACCGACCGGTCGATCAGGGAAGGAGTTCTTTCAAATTCTGTTTCTCCTGACGGCGGTGCCTGCTGCTGGGCAGTCTGATCGACAGCTTCCTCCACCACGGCCGCTTTTTCCGAACCTTCAAGAATAAGATCAACATTACCCCTGGGGACAAAACTCGCTGCAATAAAATCCTTATCCTTGATATATGTATTATAGACTCTCATTATGTCCTCTTTTGTAACGGCGAGCATATCTTCAATATCTTTCGTAATATATCCGGGATCATCGGTTATTGAATTATACTGTGCAAGAATAAAAGATTTGGTCAGAATCCCGGAAATAGCACTATAAAATTCTGTCTCGATCCCCGCTTTTACGCGGGCCAGGTCTTTTTCGGTGAATTCCTCTGTCTCGAATTTTTCAAAGGCTTCGTTCACTGCCGCATTAATATCATCCAGATCAACACCACTGAATCCGCCTACGGTAACCATGAATTTGCCATCTAATTCAAGCGGCATAAACGCAGCTGTTGCAGCCGGGGCAAGTTTTTTCTCCTCAACAATCACCTTGTAGAAAGGCGACTTTTTACCGACCGAAAGAAGCTGAGCAAGGATCGAAAGTGCATTATAATCGGGATGAAACATCTTTACTGCAGGCCATGAGATCTGTAAAAGCGGGATCTGGGCAAAATTGTCTTCGTGATACAATTTTTTTGTCCCGGAAAGAACTACAGGTTCTACCTGTACCGGTGTAGTATCGCCATGGGATTTGATCTCTCCAAAGTACTTATCTACATAACTTTTTACGGTGGCAGGATCGAAATCACCCGCAATAACTATTGTAGCGTTATTCGGGCCGTACCAGTTATTGTAAAAATTCTTCACATCGTCCAGAGTCGCATTCTGAAGGTCTTCAAGCGAACCGATCACCTGCCAGCTGTACGGATGACCTTCCGGATACATATTCGAATCGATAACATAACCCAGGTGACCATAAGGAACGTTATCCACACGCTGACGTTTTTCATTCTTTACGATCAGTTTTTCATTCTCAAAAGCAGCTTCATTTACTGTGTTGATGAAAAATCCCAGTCTGTCGGATTCCATCCAAAGGACTTTCTCAAGGGCAT
>JBHPLC010000143.1:0-3798 GCA_042564455.1 Candidatus Zhuqueibacterota bacterium
GGGAATGCTTACAGGGTGGGACGGGCAAGAAGGGGGAATTTTGACAGACAAGAATGTCTGTCTTACTAATAGACAGGTATGGCCGCCTACGGCGAGCTTTTCAAGTCGCTGAGAGCGTACTTTTCAATCGCCTTTGCCCCCTTTATCCCCCTTTTCTAAGGGGGATAAAATCTAAGGCAAGCCATCCCGCAGGGCGGGACAAGGCCCGCCAGTCGCCTAAAGGCGTACCAAGAACTGACGGCGAGGTAATGAGATTCCCGCCTGCGCGGGAATGACAGAATGGGGGTGGCGGGACAGGCAAGAAGGGGGATCATTTGATCCATGCATTTAGTTCTGTAAGGGCTGTTGATGCGGTAAGGTAGGGTTCCCTGTGTTCCAGGGCCAGGTGCTGAATTTCCCTGAGGAGCCTCCTTAATGACCAGTCTTCGATCTTATCCTTCGGTGATGAAGCATATTCTGAAACAAATCCCCACATATGATGGAGAGCGTTTCGCAGTCTGCCTGCTGAAGGAGGCTGCCTGAGAAGTCCCGTTACGGTTTCGGCCAGTCCGGAGAGATCATGTCCGGGTTTCATTCTGGAGACTCTCCTGCCGATATCCCTGTAGAGTTCATTGTCACGAGCCAGGACGGAAAATTTATGCTGGCTCCAGAATTGCTGAGCGATTCCTGGTATGGGTATCCTTCCTTTCTCCCTGTCACGGTATTTTTCGGTCAGGATCCGGAACTGCTGCACCGGATCGTCTATATACGTATGGGGCCAGAGACCTTTTCCCGACCGTGTGGTCACCGGGGATCTTTCGGAGTAGTTTCGCAGAGCCATTTCAGCTTTTATCAGGCGGTGACGCTGACCCAGAGCCCATCCGTAACCTTTCCAACGGAGAGTTTCGGGATGACTCGAGTATCCTTTTTTCCTGTTGACGATAATGGATACTATCCCGTGAAGCTCTCTGTGCTCCCCGAGTAGACTCTGACGGTTCAGGTACCCCGGATGTATATCCCAGATACGCATGGTAGTTCCTTCCTGCCGGACAGACAAACGATATATTCACCTGTGTGCATAAGAAAAATTGATATTAAACCTGTTACTTGCAATAAACACAAAATATGCCTGTTTTGTTCTGCATTTTCTTAACACTGGAGTCAGATCGCCTATCCGCGAACCAAGAGATCCTGATCCCATCTGGCGGGACAGGGCCCGCCAGTCGCCTAAAGGCGTACCAAGAACTGACGGCGTGGCAGGCAGCGAGGCAAGCCTAGCGAGACAGTTTATCAAATATATATTACACCCCTAAAGCGAGTTTAGGGGTGCCACAATAAGAAATTATGGGTGTACTAAGTAGTTTCCGCCGGGTGAAATAAGGTCAGATAAATATTATTACAGCAATTATCCCAATTAATGAACCATGAAATGGAAATAATGTTTTTGAGATCGTTATTGATATCCATTCATTAAAACCATGCTGGATATAACCAATATCCATTGAGAAATCAATTTCCTCAGGATTTTTAATTCGAACATGGTCGTAATGTTTCCGATAGGTACTTTCTATCGAAAGGAAATAGCCATCTAAGCCCCAAAAAATCAATGCAGGAATAAATGCGAGAGTTAAAAATTGTACATTTGAACTGTTCACATATAGTGCAAAAAGTGCTGAAACAAGTGTAACACTCCACCCTTTTATCAAGAATGAGTTTGATCCCATTCTCTTGATTACATCCTGAATATATCCAAGATGTGCTATTTTCGATTCAATATTCATACTTTTGTCCAATTTTTTATTAGATATACGTGCTTTCAATAAACTTTATATTATCTATGTTAGCTAAGTAAAATGGCTCCTTTATTGCAAATTGGACATCGGATGTTTACATTACTCATACCCGTGGATAATAACATTAACGGCACAACACCGTCATTAGCACAAGCCGGACAAATAGCTGCATTGTCATAAATTGTACCACAATCTCCACACATTCTGTCCTTTTCTTTAAGTTCGAACACATTTTCGCAATTGTCACAATAATAAACATTTACAATTGCGCTTTTTGTTTCTTTCTCTGGTGTTTTTCTTTTTAAAAATTTATTCCAATTAATTTTAAACATGTTTAAATCCTTATTATTTGGAAATTTTTCCAGTGAATTATTTAGTACTTTTTCAGCTTCTTTGTATTTAGCATTGTAAAGCAAAACATCGACATAGTTCACTAATGCAAGCTCATAATCACTAAAAACTTCTACAGCTTCCTGCAGAACGGCTTCGGATTTATCAAATTGTTTTGTACGTTTGTAAATGAATCCCAGGTTGTTTAATATAATGACAAGGTTTTCTTTTGGCATTTTGCTCTTATATTTAAGCAGATATAAGAAATAATTTATAGCGGTTTCGGATTGGCCGATATCATCCATGATATTACCTATAAGAAATCTTGTACGAATAATTTCAATATTCAGTTTTTTAAAAGGGATAACTTTTCTGAGCGCTTCAGAATACTCTTTGAAGTTATACAGTAACTCTGCAAGATCAATTTGCAGTTCATTATTTTTCTCTAAAGAGTTGCTTGATTCAGATATTATACTGTTTACTTCGGACAATATCTTCCGTGCATCTTCAATTTGACCTTTTAGAATCAGGAGTTCTGCCTGTCTCATTTTATACTCAGGCACATCTTTAAAACCTCTGTTTTCGTTAATTAATGATTCTGCCTTTGTGAACTTACCAAAAGCAATATAACTATCCACACTTGATAAAAAATCTATCAATTTTTTAAATTTTTCATCTGATATCCTGATTCCTTCATAGTGAAAATATTTATCCAAAATAGAGAAATCATCCTTAACATCCCTTGCATCAATGGTATTACCTTTAAAACATCCACCTGGTAATTCTGAATCCTCCTTAATAACTCCAATAAATTTGATCCGGTTATATTCTGACAAATGCAAAGCTTGTTGATGTTCATCAAATACCCAACTAGTGTGACCTTTTCTTGCCTGTATATTGTCAATATATGCATTTGTTATTACAATCAGGAAATAACGACAATATGCTATGGAAGATATAAATAAAGGGATTTCTCTATCAAGATCTTCTTCATTGTATTTTTCATTCTGGTCCAAATAAACATAGAAACCTCTATTTTCCAAATAATCGGCTAATTTTTTTACCCATTCTTTATGTTCTGCACTTTCCCACCTGTAGGATATGAAAATCCTCGGCGGATAACCACATAGTTTGGGCATATCTAATTTATTCTTAATCGCGACCCGAAAAAGAGCTAAATTAACTCCGAGAAAACCGATTTCTTTTCTTAATTCATATAATTCTTCATCGGAAGCATTTTCAACAATTCCTTCGAGTTCATCAAAACTATATATCGATTTCTTATCCATATTGTTTTTCTCCAAATTGTGAAAATATTTCTTAAGAGAAATTCAAATCTATTGTATATAGTTAATCCTTTGCTCTAAAACCAATATACAACACTCCACTTCCCATGTCAAGAAAGTTTTACTTTTTTTATAATTGTCTGGTGTATTTTTTTTTAAGGATGGGAGACTAGTGTTCTTTTAATTTTTGTTTAGAAAAAACTATGGGTGCATAATAATACAAGACAAGGCTATTTTTCTACATAAAGTATCGCATGCAGGAAAATTTCCGGGTAGATCTTAAGGGTATGTAGAGGGACTTTTGTCCCGTTATTCTATCCAGAGGTCGCGGTCGGTCGCCAGCCCGCCATAAAAACGGCGAGGTGAAAGGCGAACCAAGAACTAATCCGCCAGCCGCCTAAAGGCGTGCC
>JBHPLC010000144.1:0-3765 GCA_042564455.1 Candidatus Zhuqueibacterota bacterium
GGAGCTTTAATATTAAACTTATTTAATTGGTGAAATGAATTAGAAACCTTTATATGGATTCAGATCCAGATCACTGATCTCTTCTGAGAAATCATTCAATATCTTGTCAAGTTTGTCCCAGTCATTCATGCTGACGGTTTCTATTCTGACTCTTTCCGGTTCCAGAACCAATTGTTTAAGTTTATCCTGAACATTTTCCATACGTGTAGTTGCCAGTTCACTTCCTTTTATAAAGTGACATTGATAATCATCACCATGTTTACATCCAAGCAGAAGTATTCCGTCAAATCCGCTTGACAGCGAATCGCCTATCCAGATCGTACTAACCGAACCTAAACATCTTACCGGAATAAATCTGATATTGGAAGCATATTGTTTACGTTTTTTACCCAGAAGATCAAGTACCGGGTAAGCATCATTTTCACAAACAAAACAGAGTATTCTCGGTTTCTCATCAAATTCGTCGGGCATATCAATGGATTTTATCATCTGAGATACCATCTGGATATTGTAATCCGGGAAGTTAATGATCTTTTCAGGACATGCTCCAAAGCAGATACCGCATCTGCGGCAGCGGAATGGATTAAATTCAGGAGTTCCTTTTTCATCTTCATTCAAAGTACCGAACGGGCACTCTTCAGTACAGCGTTTACATTGTGTACATCTCTGCAGTGAGAATTCCGGGATAGCGGTATCACCGGACCGGGGATGAACAGCTTCGCCTCTGGTTATACTTTCGACACACTGAATAGCTTTGAGTGATGCACCAAGAGCATCCATTTTGCTTGAAGAGGAATCCTGTGGAGCACGCACACAACCGGCTGCATAAATTCCGGTACGTCTTGTTTCATACGGAAAACAAATATAATGAGAATCAGGGAATCCGTAATCAAGAGTAGGAAGATCAGTTCCCTGCCTGTATTCAAGATTCAGTATTTTTGCCCCGGCTTCTGCAGAGGCTCCGGAGATATCTTTTCCCTCTTCAGCTTTAGGCTCATCTTCCTTCGTTTCTTCAGATTCAGGAACAATTTCATCATTTATTTCAACAAAAGTTGAAGGTACAATACCGGTGGCCAGAACAACCATATCGGCATTAATTTTTATTGATTCACCGATAATTGTATCATCTACATCAACAGAAATTTTCTGACCTTCGGGGGAAACACCGACCACTTCACCCTTTGTAAAGAATACTCTTTCATCATTTTGTGTGTCCAGGTAGAATAATTCACTCTGTCCCGGAGTTCTTACATCTTTATACACAACATAGATGTTTGCATCAGGATTCTGTTCGCGTAGGTATTTTACCTGTTTAAGCGTAGCGTTACAGCAAACACCTGAGCAGTAGGGAAGATGTTCCGAATCGCGGGATCCGGCACATTGGATAAATACAATGTTCTCGACATCTTTTCCATCGGACGGACGCTGGATCTTTCCGGCTTTCGCCATTTCTTCGATCTGTATATTCGTAATCACATCCGGGCTATTTCCAAAACCCAGATGACTTAGTTTAGAGGCATTATATGGTTTCCAGCCTGATGCAAGAACAACAGCACCAATCCGTACATCTTCAGAAGCGGAGCCATTGGCAATAGTTACATCGAATTGACCGGGCTGCCCCTTAATCTTCTTTACTTCTGATGATAGATGTACCTTAATATTTGAATTTGAGTTAACCTCATTAATAATATCTTCAATACCGGTATCTTCAAGATTGTTATAGGGGGGATTTTTTGGAAAAGATTTTGAACTTTTACTGATCCATCCTCCTAATACGGCCTCTTTTTCAACCAGGATAACATTGTATCCGCTTTTCGCACTTTCCAAAGCAGCATTTAATCCAGTTACACCGCCTCCCACAACGAGTAAATCCTTTGTGGATTCTTCAACGAACGGTTCATGAGGATTCATGTGGCTTAACTTTGCGAAACTCATGCTGATTGAATCTTCACCTAACGATTGAGTTTCCTCATCTTTTGGTGTGTGACACCACACAACCTGTTCCCGGAGATTTACTCTGTCAACGAAAAGTTTTTTGTCAAATGTAAATTCGTTAGTTTTTTCTCTTGGAGAACAAGCTGCAATAGAAATTCCTGTTAAATTTTCATTTTGGATATCATCATTAATGATCTTCAGGCCTTCCGGGTTGCAGAAACAGTTATTGTTTTTGCATACCTGGAAGCTTCCTGCGGATTTTTCTAATCCTTCTATGTCAAGGCTGTCAGCAATATCACAACCTGTACAAATATAAATTCCTAAGCGATTTTCGGTAGCCATATCTCAGTCCCTTTTTGTTGCTTGAAGAGCTTTCAATGTTGCACCCATAGCATCTCTTAATGAGGCGGCAACTTCCATTGGTTTTGTTGCTGTACCCGCACCATAGATTCCTGTGGATCCACCGTTATTTACAACGAAGCCGTAGTCGTCAAATTTCACATCGACCGGAGGAGGAGCATCTTTTGCATGTGGTTCAATTCCAACGGCAAGGATAACCATATCAAAAGTATCTTCAGTTATAGTTCCCTGTAATGTGTTTTCTGCTCTGACATTCAGGTTCTTGGTATTTGGATCTTCTGTTATATCCGCCACCTTGCCACGATGAAAAGTTACTTTTTCATCGGTTTGCATGTTAGCATAAAAGTCTTCCAGCCTTCCCGGTGAACGGACATCAATATAGAAAATTGATATTTCAGCATCAGGATACTGTGACCTGATATAAGTAGTCTGCTTCATAGATGCCATACAGCATACTGCTGAACAATAAGGAAGATGATTTTCATCTCTTGAGCCGACACATTGTACAAAAGCAACTTTGTTGACTTCTTTATTATCTGATGGACGGAGTATTTTGCCGCCGGTAGGACCGCCGGGTGAAGCTAAACGTTCCATCATCAGGCTTGTCACAACGTTGGGGTATTTTCCGAATCCAAGAAATTCAATATTTGATGGATCGAAAGGTTTCCATCCTGTTGCCAAAACGATCGAACTAACCTGGGCAGTAATATTTTCAGCCTGCATATCCAACTCAATTGCATTATACTTGCAGGCATCAACACATGCTTTACAATCACCTTTTTTACAGGCATTCATGTCCAGAACATACTCGGAAGGGAATGCATTTTCATAAGGAATATAAATTGCTTTTGTTTTATCCATTCCGATGTTAAAATCATTTTCTCTTTCTGCCGGACAAACTTCAACACATTTGTCACAGACAGTACATTTTTCGTTAACGAATCTGGGTTCTGTTTTAATTGTAACCTGGTAATTGCCGGATTCACCAGTCACATTTTCCACCTGAGCGAGAGTGAGAACCTTAATTCTTGGATTCTGTTTTATCCTTCGCAGATTAATTTCCATGCCACAGGAAGGAGGGCATAGTTTTGGGAAATATTGGTTCATCTGAACCACACGACCGCCTATATAAGGATTCTTTTCTATAAGAATTACGTTTTTCCCTACTTCAGCAGCCTCGATTGCAGCAGTAATTCCGGCTATACCGCCTCCAACAATCAGAACATCCCCTGAAATGCGATGATCTTCTGCAGTTTGATTTGTCATTGGAACTCCTGCACCTTGCTAGAATTATAAATTGTCAGCTATAGTATGAAATCTTAAATTTAAGAAAATGCTCTATAAAATTCAACAGCTTTTTGCTTTAAATTATATATAAAACCAGGTTTTTAAGCACAAAAAAACAATCAAAATATAATATTATTAAATCAGAACCTATATTGCAATATTTATGCCATTGATAAGTGGCTT
>JBHPLC010000145.1:0-3712 GCA_042564455.1 Candidatus Zhuqueibacterota bacterium
CTTCGAAATTAACACTTTAACTAAATTAATAGAGATAATATTGTGAAACTTAAATCCCTATAATTCATATATCTATATTAAATTCATATCGGAGTCTTTATGCAGGTTATAAAAATTTTGCTTTCCACATTCATTCTGGTGATTTTCTGTTCAGGTCCTTTATCAGCTCAATCCGTAACACAGAGTAATCAGGCAGAAAATCCTATCTCTGAGCAGAATTTGAGAGCACATATTTCATTTTTATCTGATGATCTCCTTGAAGGGCGCGGTACAGGCCAGAGGGGTATGAAACTGGCAACAAAATATATTGCCACTCAATTTGAACTGAACGGTATAGAACCCGCGGGAGAGAATGGAACATATTTTCAGACAGTCCCGATTATCAGAAGAAACGCTGAGAGTCTTACTGATAGGAACGTACTTGGAATAATCTGTGGAGAGATAGTGGATGAGTATGTTTTTGTTACGGCACATCTGGATGCATTCGGGATCGGACGTGAGGAAAGAGGAGACAATATTTATAACGGTGCTGTCGACAATGCTACCGGTTCAGCCGGATTAATAGAGATAGGCAGAGCTTTTAAACAGATGCCGGATAAACCGAAGCGATCAATTGTACTTATAGCTCTTGCAGCGGAAGAATATGGCTTTTTAGGAGCAAATGCATATACTGCTGATCCGCTGTTCCCGGTAAATAAAACCCTTGCTGTTGTTAATATTGATGAAGTGTTAAACCATGGAAAAATGTCGGAGATCTTTGTTTTCGGCTGTACCAGATCAACACTTGGAGAAATAAGTGAGGATATTGCATCAAAATCCGGACTTAAGATCGCAGATGAAGGGTCTTTTCCTATGGATGCATTTGGATTATCTGATCAAATAGCTTTTGCCAAAGCGGGAATACCGGGAGTACTCCTTTATACGGGATTCAAACATGAAAACCGCCCGGAAGGATGGAGCAGGCAGAAATTTGATGAATACTATGCTGAGAGAATACACAGACCATTTGATGAATATTCCGAAGACTGGGATATGGCGGGAATTATTCAGGTTATCCGTTTTGGATATGAACTTGCTTTTAATATTTCAAAATCAGATGAATGGCCAGTCTGGTATGAAGGACAGCCGTTCAAAAAAATCCGGGAAGAGTCTCTAAGGAAGAAATAATTAGAACCTCCGGTCATTAATTCAACTTTTCCGTTCCTTTAAATAACGCACATTATTAACATTTCCTGAAAAATTATCACTTTTTTTCTACATATGAAACATTATTACGTCTTACCCGTACTAATATATATCCGACTAACCAGTACTAATACGGGGGAAAAAATGAACGAATTATCCAAAGCTGAAGAGAAGTTTTTATTATCTATATGGAGGCTAAAAGATAACGCCTATGGTGTGGCAATCCGGGATAAAATAGTTGAGCTGACCGGTAAGAAATATACTTACGGGACTTTATACGGGATCCTAGATCAGTTAGTTTACAGAGGCTATGTTAAAAAGATCGAAGGGGATCCCACTCCAGAAAGAGGAGGAAGACGAAAATTATTCTACAGTATTTCGAATGATGGTCTTGCTGCCTTAAAACAGACTTATGAGATTAACAGATCATTATGGCATGGAGTGGATATTGAATCCTTAGATAAAGGTCTGGAGGCATGAAAGGAAATTCCACAGGCAGACCGCCTAAAATTGCCAAATTTATATTAAGGATCTTTTCCAGGTCAAACAACAGATCATATCTTCTTGGTGACCTTGAGGAAAATTACAACAGGATCTCAAACAGCAGGGGAATACTGGCCGCAAAATCCTGGTACTGGTTTCAATGTCTTTTCCCGATACCCTCATTTATAAGGAATCATCTATTCTGGAGTACAATAATGATAAATAGTTATTTCAAGTCCATGTATAGAAATCTAATAAAGAATAAATTGTACAGCTTTATATCCATTACAAGTCTATCTGTAGCTATAGGCAGTGCTTTATCAATATTCGTAATTCTTGACACAATATTCTATTTTGACGCATTTCATGAAAACGCTGAAGAAGTTTACCAGATCAAAACAATTATAGAAAGGAATGATCAGGATGAGATATGGGGAAATACTCCCGTACCTCTTGGTCCTGCATTAAAATCTGATTATCCTCAAGTTAAGAACATTACAAGGATATCCGTCAACAATGGTTTAGTCAGGGGTAACGAAAATATATTTGATGAGCCAATTTTCTTTGTTGAAGACAGTTTTCTTGATGTATTTACATTTCCGATAAAGTATGGTGATAAAAATGCTTTAAGTGAAAGAAACTCGGCAATAATTACAGAGTCTACAGCAATTAAGTATTTTGGGACAGAAAATGCTCTGGGGAAAACTATTTCAATCAAGTTCGACAATGGTTCAACTTCTTCATTTATTATTAAGGGAGTAACAGAGAATCTTCCGCTTGCATCCAGTTTTGGATTTTACATACTACTTCCCTATGAAGATTATCTTGATATATATCTTGAAGGTCAGCAGAATTGGGATGATATTACGAGAGCTACATTTATTCAGGTAAGCAGCAGCGAAGATCTTCAAACAGTCAAATCAGGTATTGAAGATTACCTAAAAATCCAGAATGGGATTGACACAGATTGGCAGGCACAGGATTTTATATTCGACCCTTTATTAAATTTATCAAAGAGTGCTCCTGAAACAAGTAATTCACTTTTTGGAGGAATATCCAATTTTGCCGGAATTATTACATTTTTCCTTATTGGTTTTCTTCTGCTGATTCTTGCCATCTTTAATTATGTAAATATTGCCATTGATTCCAATGCAAGAAGGTTGAAGGAAATTGCTGTAAGGAAAGTACTTGGAAGTAAAAAATCAGGTATAATCAGGCAATTTATCGGAGAGAATGTTTTTTTAAGTATATTTGCATTAATACTTGGAGTAATACTTGCACAGACGGTTTTTATACCTATTATTGGAATATTGGGCGGTACAAATGATTACGAGGGGCTTTTATTCTGTAATGATCTTGGAATTATACTTTTTGCCATAGTTGTAATTACCGGGATTTTAGGGGGAGCATATCCTGCATTTTATATATCAAAATTTAATCCGATTCAAATAATGCGCGATAGAATAAGATTTCATGGCAGACATTTCTTTGCAAAGTCTCTTCTGGTTTCGCAATTTGTTGTCAGTTTCATATTTATAACCCTGTGTCTGGTTATCAGATTAAATGCGGAATATCAAAAAGACCTTGACTGGGGTTACAATCAGGAGGATCTTCTGATCGTTCCCGTTACTGCCGAAAACTATACATCTCTTAAGAATGAGGTGGAAAAATCACCATTTGTTTTAAAGACAGCAGGAGCAGAGCTTCATATTGGAAGGTCTGCGGTGAACGGCTTTATTGAATATGAAGGAAAGGAATATGAAGTAAGGAAGTATAGAGTCGGACCGGATTATCTGGAGTCAATGGAAGTCAGGTTGAACAAAGGAAGATTATTCACCAGAGATATAAGATCTGATATTGAAGAATCAGTAGTAGTAAATCAACAATTTGTCAGAAGCCTGAATTTACAGAATCCAATAAATAAACGATTCAAATTGAAAGACAAAAATTATAATATTGTTGGCGTTATTGATGATTTTCATCATTCAAATTTTATGTCTGCTATTGAACCCGTTATTATTAATTTATCGGAAGAGAACAGTTA
>JBHPLC010000146.1:0-3706 GCA_042564455.1 Candidatus Zhuqueibacterota bacterium
TTTTTTTCAATAGGGATCTTGAATTTTTTCACAAGAGATAAGGCAAAACGGGAATCCCATTCGGAGAACATCTTTGAAAAAACTTCCAGGTTTTTTAATGCTGGCCAGTCCATGTAAAAAGGGTGTGCATCACCGACATATCCGACAGTATTTTTCCAATCCGGTTTGTTGTGGTCGTTGGGCTGTCCGAATAATTCGACATTGCCCCCGTCGATGCTTACAAGACCCATAATACAGTGCATTGTTGTAGTTTTTCCGGCACCGTTCGGGCCAATGTACCCCAGGACTGTCCCCGGTTCCATCTCCAGATTGATCGGTCCAAGTTGAAATCCGGGGTATTTTTTGATCAGTTCAGTGCATTTTAGAGCTTTCACTTTTTTCGCTCCCTGTTTTATTTTCTGTGCTTTTTAATTACTTTGTCCATCGATTTTCTGATCTCATCTTCGGAAAGTCCTTCCTCAAAGGCATTCCTGACTGCGGAACCATAGTTCTCTTCAAGCTTTTCAATCGCCATGGTCTTTTTTGTGTTATTATCGATCCCGGTAACATAAAAACCTTTTCCTACTCTTGAATGGATCAGGCCTTCACGCTCAAGCAGTTCATAAGACCGGCGGATAGTGATAGCCGAGACCTTGTTATCCCGGGAGAACACCCTGATAGAGGGGAGAATGTCATTTTCAGTCAGTTCCCCGGCAAGGATCTTAGCCCTGATCTGCCTGATGACCTGGCTCTGTAATGACTCTGAAGAATGTTCTGTTAAATGTAGAAGCATAATTAAACTTTATTATGGTTGCTCACTGTGTATACACAATATACACGGAAAAGTTTCATAATTCAAGTGATTTTTTCATAATTTTTCAAAAAAAGTAATTATTAAGCACAAAAATGGACAAAAAAAGGGCGGTGTTAAATCCACCGCCCTTTTAATTTTATTTGGATATAATCTATCTATTGTTCATTATCGGGTCTTCACGGATGATCAGTTTTGTGGTGAATGTCTCACCGTTTACCGTCATTTTCATAGCGTATTCACCGGGTCCGGCCGATCCGCCACCACGGCCTCCAAAACCTCCGCCGCGTCCGCCTCTGCCGCCGCCCATACCTCTGAGCAGTGACGCATCGATACCTCTCAGGGCTTTGTTCCTGTGTGCATCTGTAGGAGCGTTCCTGTATTCACGGAGAACACTCTCAAGCTGTGTCTTCAGTTCAGGTTCCTCTGTCAGCGCTATCACGCGGGTCAGATTGTCGATGGTTGACTGGATCGTCGCTGGATTCATAGGAGCGTCAAACTGCTTGTTCCACATATATCTGCCCAGTCCGGCGACATTATCGAGTATTGCAGTATGTTTTCTTCCCTGCAGGTTTGTGATCTCCAGCATTACATCACCCCGAGCTCCAGAACCAATATAATATGATAAGGGGATCATGGATGAATTATAATTCTCACCGGAAAAGAACTGGTGGCCTTTTCTCGGGTCGCTTTTCTGGATCCTTGCCCAGTTCGTGAAAACTCTCTGGTCTAACAGTGCCGCATCTGAAGAGACAACTTCATCTGTTAGCTGCTGAAGGGCAGTTATATCGTCCATAATAAAAATGCCTCTGCCGTGAGTTGCTGCTATAAGATCGTTATCTCTCGGATGTATAACAAGGTCGTGTACAGCGACCGTCGGCAGTCCATTGTTAAGCTTTGTCCAGTTATTTCCACCGTTTATTGTTGCGAAGCAGGCGAATTCTGTTCCGACAAAAAGCAGGTTCGGATTCTTGAGATCCTCTTTTACAACATAAATTACCTGACCATCCGGCAGATCACCGGAAACATTCTGCCATGTCCGTCCAAAGTCTGTTGTTTTGAATACCCATGGTGTGAACACATCACTGCGGTGTCCGTCGAAAGACACATATGCTGTTCCTGCTTCAAAATGTGAAGCTTCGACACGGCTCACCCAGATATCGTCCGGTACTTCACGAATTCTGGTCCTGACGTTTTCCCATGAAACACCGCTGTTCCTGGTCATCTGGATGTTACCGTCGTCCGTACCGACCCAGATTATCCCTGGAGTGATGGGTGATTCTGAGATTGTAATTATCGTACCGTGGGTTTCGGCGCCGGTCGCGTCCTGAGTCAGACCGCCGGTTTCTCTCCTTGTCTTTATCGGATCATTTTTTGTCAGGTCAGGGCTGATAATTGTCCATGAATCACCTTTATCTACTGACTTGAATAAATAATTACCCGCAAAAAAGACTATCTCCGGATTATGCGGTGACAAATGGATAGGACTGCTCCAGTTGAACCTGATGCCCCCGCGATTGCCTTTTTCTGCCTCAGTCTCTTCGATCTCCGGAGTAATATACTGGTCATAATTGATAATGTTATTTCTGCCGGGTCTAATAGTCTGTGACTGACCTGTTTCGGGATTGTGTCTTCTTAATGCACCTCCCTGGCTCTCGAAATAGATCGTTCTCCAGTCGGTGGGATCACACTGTGCATGAAAACCGTCACCGCCGCCGACCTTGACCCAGTGGTCGGTAAGAATACCGTTCGGATCACGGACCTTACTCGGGCCGCCCCAGGTTCCGTTGTCCTGCAGACCTCCCCATACCCAGTAAGGATCACGCATGTCAGCAGCTACTGCATAGAACTGGGCTGCGATCAGGTTGTCGTAGAATTCATAAGTTTCGCCATGATCCTGAGTTAATGATGCACCGCCGTCATTACCGAGGTAGAACCTTTTCTGGTTTGTCGGATCGAGCCAGAGAGCATGGTGGTCGCCATGAACAGGGAGGGATTGTCCTTCAAATGTTTCTCCACCGTCATAAGAGATCGAAAATCCACTGGCAAGCCAGTATACTATCTGGTCATCTAACGGATTCATCCAGATATGGCTGTAATAGAATGGCCTGCTGTTGCTCCGGTTGATGTATTTCCAGTCTTTCCCTCCGTTTTCCGAGCGGTAAAGACCGGTTCCTAATTTTGACATGTCGTTGTAATCGGGATCATTCCTGCCGGGCTGAAAACCGTGTTCCACCATCGCCATTACGATCTTCGGATTCTTTTTGTATACTGCAATTCCGATTTTCCCGGTTGGTCCTTCGGGCAGGCCTTTGGTCAGTTTATCCCAGGATTTTCCTCCGTTGGTGGATTTGAATATTCCTCCGTTCGGACCGCCGCTGTCAAAACGGTAAGGCTGTCTCAGTCTTTCCCAGAAGGCTACATACAGATTGTCGGAATCTTTCGGGTCCATAACCAGTTCGATAGCGCCTGTTTTACCGTCGTCAGGCAGTCCGTTTGTCAGTTTTTCCCAGGTCAGGCCGCCGTCTTCTGTCCTGTAAAGACCACGGTCACCTGAATATCCCCAGAGATGGCCGGCTGCAGCAACATAGACTTTGTCAGGATCCTTCGGATGAATGATTATCGTTCCGATAGCGTGAGTGTCCTTCAATCCCATATTCTGGAAAGTTTTGCCTCCGTCAACGGATTTATATACACCGTCACCCCAGGCTATACTGTTCCGGCAGCATTCTTCACCGGTTCCAATCCAGATAATATTAGGATCTTTCTCAGAGATAGCAACGTCTCCTATCGATGCGGCTCCGTAGTTATCGAATATCGGTTCCCAGGTCGTTCCGGCGTTCACGGATTTATAGACACCGCCTGAGGCCGTAGCAACGATCACATAGGTAAAATCACTTTCAAGCGCTTCTATAT
>JBHPLC010000147.1:0-3703 GCA_042564455.1 Candidatus Zhuqueibacterota bacterium
TCTAACGAAAAACCTGTCGTGACCGAATCCATGCCTGACACGCAGGAACTGGATCTGATAGAAAGATTTGTCAGCGAATTAAATGCTTTAAACGCCGAATGTTATATTGAATCCGAAAAATGTGCAGAAGCGTTTAAATTCTGTAATTAAGGGGAAAATGATCCTGAGCTGGAATATGGAATGCCTGCCCTATGATGTTGATAAAGGGCTTAGTAATGAAAAAGTTATATTCGGTAAAGAAAAAAGAGAATTGCAATCGAAGGCTGAGATAGGATTGACCGGCTGCGATGCGGCAGTCGCCGAAACAGGTTCTATTATACTTGTCTCAGCAGAAGGAAAACCTAAAACAGCTTCTCTGCTTCCATATACACATATTGCTCTTGTTGAAAAAAATCAGATCCTGTTCGGTCTGGAAGAATATCTCACCCAAAAGGCTCATATTTCAGAAGATTATTCTCAAATTAATATTATCACCGGTCCAAGCCGTACGGCCGATATAGAAATGAAATTGATTCTGGGTATGCACGGCCCGGGAAAACTGATAGTAATAATCGGCCCATGATTCTACTTATATAACTATTATATTCTCTCTGTAAAAATACTCCTTTTTGACTTTTTAAGTTAATTATTAAAAATACTTTTGGGTATATGCATGCATACCAGCATATTCGGCAGGTCGACTACCTCGGCAATAATAAGATCACCTGCCATTGAGCAAAGTACATATGCTTCAGTACGATCAATTCCCTTTTCTGCTTCAAGATAATCTATCATATAAACCAAAGCTTTTTTTGCTGCCTCATCCAGTGTCTCTCCAAAAGCACTCACAGCATAATATTCTTTTGTCTCGTAATGCGGTTCCAGGATATACGGTTTGTTTTTGATCACTTCAACCTGATAAATTATGCGCATCGGCGCTTCTATTGCTGTTCCGCAGACCTCACCCATTCCCTGGGCAGCATGCGCATCTCCAATGGAAAACAAAGCACCTTCAACAAATACAGGAAAATATACAGTTGTGCCTTCAGTTAAGTAAGGATTATCCATATTGCCGCCGTTGGCTCGCGGAGGGATTGTCGTCAGCATCTCTTCAGTATCCGGGGCAACTCCCATAACTCCGGGGAAAGGTTTGAGCGGGATAGATATGTTGTCAGTAAAAGAAACGCTCGAAATATCTTTTCCTAATTTGAATGTTTTTAGATAAGGTGCAATAAACTCCTCCGATAGAAATCCAAAACCGGGAGATATTGCCACCCAGCCCCAGTAGCCGATCTCTATCTTATGAAGTGTAACTGCAAGAACATCACCCGGTTCGGCATTCTCAATATAAACAGGTCCCGTCAATGGATGTATAGGATCAAAATCGAGGGAATACATAATCCCGACTCCTGAATCCAGCCTAATCTGTTCATCAGATGCCTCCTCAGTATTCGCCTCAATCACAGCCCCGGATGGTACTCTGAGAACAGGAGGAATGTTTTTGCTGAATTTATTATGTGTCTGATCCCGTGATAAAAAATATTCCGGTTCAGGTACCTGTACAAATTCCTCACCTTCTTGTGTACAGTATGTTACGATGAAAAATAATGAGATTAATAGGTTGTATATGAGTTTTTTAGAAAATTTCCCGGATTTCATAAACTCTCCTTAAGTGGTTGAATTTAAACTATTTAAAGTTATCATCTCATTCTGAAAACAGCATATTATCTTCAAGATCGGTAACAAACATATGTCCCGGTGCATGCGTTATCGCAAAATCCGGTTTTGACCTTTTGATTGCCTCCAGAAGAGTAACGCCGCAGGCCCAGAATACCGGGATTTCATCGTCATAGATCGATACCGAATCACCGTAATCGGATTTATCAAGGTCTTCGATCCCAAGAAAATAAGGATCACCTTTGTGTATGGGTGAACCATGTGCTCCCGGATATTTATCCGACAGTCTTTCTGCTTTTTCCACAAGATCAGCCGGTATCGGCCTCATTGTAACAACAAGGGGACCGGAAAAAGATCCGGAAGGTATACATTCAATATTTGTTCTGTACATTGAGATATTTTTGTTCTCTTCAATATGGCGTACAGGAATGTTTTCGATAAGCATTGCTCTTTCAAAAGTGAATGAGCATCCTATAAGGAAACAAACAAGACCATCCTGCCATAAATGACCTATTTCAACAGGTTCTTCAACTAATTCTCCATACTTGAAAATATTATACTTGGGTAGATCGGTTCTCAGATCAGCAGAAGGTGCAGAAGATAATGGTACAGGACATCCTATATTGGAAATCTCCAGAATCGGAAGTGGTTTGGGATTCTCCATACAGAATAATCTGAAATCATCAGCAAGTTCCTCCTTCAGAATCATAAGATTAGCCTGTACGAATCCAAGAGCTTTTCCGGAAGTGGTTCCCGTAAATAGGCCGGTACGACAGCTTTGTCGTAATTCTGCCGGAGTCATATCCATTTTTGTATTAATATGCAGCAAGTTACCTGATTCTCCCCAAAATCACTTCCAGCCGGTACAATTAACCGGAAAAATAACAAAATACTACTCATGCTTTTTGGAGTATATTTCTATACCTGTCCGGAATATTTCAAAACATGTCCCCGTGTCTGCCCGTAAGTTTTACCAGTATTTATTTTAGTGTATCTGAATGATACACTTATTCATCTCCGGGCAGCTGAAGAAAGGCGCCTCAGTAATGTAGAATTCAATAATAATGATACGGTCTTCTAAAATTATCTGCTAATTATCACGATATTTAAAGGAAAGACGCAGTCTGGTTCTGTAAGCTGCAATTTTTCCGTCGATTATCTTTAAATCCTGAGATGTTACCTCTGCAATACGCAGATCATCCAGAGTTTTACATGCTCTTTCAATAGCTTTTTTTGCGGCATCTTCCCATGAAACTTCACTTGATCCGATTAATTCGATCACTTTGTAAATACTGTCAGGCATTCTAATCCCCCGTTGAATCGTTATACATTAATGATTTATTGATTGTAAAAATTCATAGATTTCATTTATTATCTATCATTTTTTGATATGATCATTTCCTTCAAAGGCATTCTTGCACTTTTTATCGTTCCCGTCGCAGGCCACCCGACAGCCATATGACATCCCTGTTCGATATGATCCGGCAGTCCATATTTTTCCTTGAAAGCACGTGCTGTCTTTTTTGTGCAGGTCAGCCAGACTGCACCCAGACCTAAGGCGTGGGCCATCAGACACATGTGATCCGCTGCCGCCGCACAATCAAATAGCTGATTATGAGGTACAATACGATCATGGCCGACTGTCTTGTATATTCTCGTATCATAACATACAACAATAAGTGTGCAGCTGTCCATCGGTGTAGGGATGTCGCTCCATACCATTTTTGCCTCATCCGGATCTGAGATCACTACAAAACGCACAGTACTTAAATTGCATCCGTTCGGTGCGGCTCTGCCCGCCTCGAGAATTTGCTCGATTTTTTCCTCCGGGACTTTTTTCCCGGAGATCCAGTTCCTTATCGATCTGCGTTTGAAGATAAGTTTTCTTACTGTTTCGATTTCCTGCTCAGAAAAAACAGCAAGCTCCGTATCGGAAATGTCGATCTCTTTTCCCTCGCGCAGTTTCTTCGCAATGTTTATATATCTCCTGCACCATTTTATATCCTCATCATCTTCCGGCAAACCTCTTTCTCTCCAGACATTAAGG
>JBHPLC010000148.1:0-3697 GCA_042564455.1 Candidatus Zhuqueibacterota bacterium
GTGCAATATGATGACTGTAGTCATCGATCAGTTCATCCACCGTATCCCTGATAGTGATGATCTCTCCGGCATGCCTTACCCCGAAATCTTTACTCCAGGTATCCTGATCGATCGATTGAAGATATTCTGCCAACTCCGCTGCCGAGTTATTAAGCTCTTCAATAAGTTCGTTTTTGTCTTCGGAAGAATACTCCTTAATCAGAACCGCGTTAACGTTACTGAAATTTTCGCCGGGATCGATGTCGTAAAAGGGGAGTTCACCGTTTATTATTTGCCCGCCGCCTTTTATTACGTGTCTGTTCCAGCCGGTCAGATGAGCGATTATATCCCTGGAAGACCAGCGGTTATTGATCTTTTCAAGGAATAGATCCCGGTTCAAAGTTTCTACGAATTTTACCATATCTGCAACGGTATTATTTAATCTTTTTACCTGGTTATCAATTGTCATTTTTTCTCCCGGTTGTTCCGGTTTTGTTTCGGTAATTCAGTTAGCTTTTTGATTCAAGAGTTTTGCGGATTGCCCGCAGTTCTTCAAGGATCAGGGTAAGTTCATTTTTTTCCGGCGCTGCTTGTACCGGTTCCGTGACGCCCACTGCCTGACTGACCGGCTGCAGCTTTTCCAGTTTTCCCCGAAGATTCTGCAGTAGATCGCCCCACTGCAATAATCCTGTTAATTGCCCTTCGAATCCTGTTGCACTCCTCGACTGGCCAGCAGTTTGTATCTGAATCGTACCGATACTTAGAAATCGGTCATATAGTGAACGGTGCAGCCTGAAATCGGTAATTGCACGAAAAGGAATATTCTGCTGAATTTTCGATAAGATACCTTTATGGATGGTTATGCGGTCTTCTTCAATAAAAAATGAAAGATTATTTATCCAGAGCCGTATAATAGGCACAGAGATAATCCACATAAGAAGAAGTAATCCCCCTGCTATCGGCCACAAAATTACTGCAACTTCTCCGGAGTCAGCATCCGGATTCAGCGGGACCAGTACCTGAATCAATACAGCAGCTAACAAAACGCTAAATGTCACCGTTAAAAGAACATAAAGCTGCTTTATAAATAATTTGCTGTCGGGTTTCAGTTCCATTTTTCTCCCCTTTTGCATTTGTTTAAGTGAAATGTTTACTGTGTTTTTGTTCCTGGCGCATTTAATATAATTCTTACTTATTGCATTTTAATTTCATGTAATATCTTACACACACTGTATTAAAAATATGGGAATCAATATCAAAGGTAGAAAATATTCTCACTTAATCAATTAAAAATAAATATTTGTACTTGGAAGATGATATATCACTTCTTCGCATTTTAGCCGGAAGTCTATAAGACCAGTAGAGGTGGAGATTCCTCCCGCAGTTGCGGGATGGGCAGATGGGGACGGGCAGATAACTTAGGAAGTAGTATTGTAGGACAGACATTCCTGTCTGTCACAAATAACTATATAAAACGACAGACAGGTCACCAACCCGCCACAATAACGGCGAGGCAAGAGGCGTACCGGGAAATGTCTGTCCTGCTGGATTTCAATTTCCGATAAAAACCTGAATAAAGCTACTCATACCTTATCGAATCGATCGGATTGGAAAAAGAGGCTTTTACAGTCTGTATACTGATCGTCAGGGCTGCAATAACCAGTGATATAATTCCGCTGTATATAAAAATGTCAATCCCCAGGGATGTCTGATATGCAAACGTCTTGAGCCAGCCTTTTACAATATACCATGCAGATGGCCAGGCTATCACATTTGCCGCAAGTACCCAGATTATGAATTCCCGGGAAAGAAGGTAAGTTACATTAGGTGCCGATGCACCAAGAACTTTCCTTATCCCGATCTCTTTTGTACGGCGTTCAACGGTGAACGAGGCAAGAGCATAAAGCCCCAAACATGCAATAAAAATTGCAAGGATCCCGAAATAAGTGTAAATCTGCCTGACACGTTCTTCTGCTTCGTATAGATTTCTGAAACTGTCATCAATAAAATAGTAGGAATAATCATTGTCAGGATAGAGTTCTTTAACACCTGCTTCTAATTTTTCGAGTGTCCCGGCAACATCATTAGATCTGATCTTGAGAGTAATATATCTGAAATTATTCGGGACCAGTTCAAGTACTGTGGGTGTGATCTCAAGTTTCAGGGATTTGTGGTGATAATCCCTGATCACTCCGATAACAACTCTTCTCCTGTTGTTATTGGAGACCTCGATCATTTCTTTTCCGAGAGCATCTTCACCCCAGCCGATCTGATTAGCCGCTGTTTCATTTATAATTACAGCCTCGGTCGCATCTGTTCCGAACTCCCTTGAAAAATCCCTGCCCCATATAAGATCAATTTCATAATTTTTAATAAAATCATAACCTACTCCGAATGAAGAGACACGTATTGACTCATCATTAGTTTTCCCCTCCGGAATATAGGTGTCATCACCGGAATGCGTACCCGGTACATTCCAGTCAAATGATACGGAAACAACATCAGGATCCTGAACCATTAATTGCCTGAGAGCATCGCTATTTGTTCCTGTCTGTTCAACAACAACCATCTGGTCCCTGTTGAAACCAAGGTCTTTGTTCTTGAGAAAGTCTATCTGCTTAAGAATTGCCAGTACTACGACGATCATAAAAACCGATAATGCAAATTGAAAAACCACCAGGATCCTTCTGAACATCGATCTCCCGGAACCTGATAAGATCTTGGACCGGATAACCGCAATCGGTTCAAAAGATGATAGAACAAATGCCGGGAAACTCCCGGAGATCAACCCGGTGTATACTATTACAAGAAGGAGACCTGATATTATCGGTACACTTACAAGACTGCTCAGTAAATACTCCTTGCCTGCAAGATTATTGAAGACCGGGAGAAATATTACAGCCAGTGTTATACCGAATACCAGGCCAATAACAGACTGAATAACTGATTCACCGAGGAATTGATTAATAAGTTGATTCCTGTATGCACCGAATACTTTCCTCAAGCCTACTTCTTTTGCTCTTTTGGCCGATTGGGCGGTGGAAAGGTTAATAAAATTAAAACTCGCTATCAGCAGAACAAAAACTGCAATAGCTGAAAATAAGTAAATGTAATTGATGTTGCCGTTTACTCCTATCTCACTCTCGAGAGTTGACCGGAGATAAATATCATTTAAACTCATTAGAGGATACTGACGAGTCACACCCCTCGACCTGAGCATTTCGCCCCATCTGCTCTCAACAACTCCCATTATCTTGTCTTCAATTTCAGGTATATTAGCATCGTTCCGCAGCAGTAAATAACAAAATGAATCAAAGAAATAATCCTGGGCAAGAAAAGCAGGATTGCCGTTGTTGTTATAGGGAATAGTTGACGATGATATCACTGATTCAAATGTAAAATGTGAGTTTCGGGGTACATTTTCGATCACACCCGTGATCATTACACTCTCGATCCTGAAATTCCTTAAACTGACAATTTTCCCCAGAGCTTCTTCATTACCGAACAGTCTTTTAGCCAGGCTCTCGGTTATCACTAAGGAATTCGGATTGCTCAGGGCAGTTTTCGGATCTCCATATAGAAATTCAAAGCTGAAAATGTTGAAGAAAGTGGAATCGACAATAAAAAAGCCTGTCTCATCAAATGTTTTATCTCCGATGGCGAACTGCACATCCGGGTAACGGGTATATATTATAGTGCTCGCTTCGATCTCGGGAAT
>JBHPLC010000149.1:0-3673 GCA_042564455.1 Candidatus Zhuqueibacterota bacterium
AATTGCCGGAGTATCGCTAACATCTTTAGGATTCTGGCTGAGATCCCGCAGTAAAAAGCCCGTTTCGGAAGGGATCAGAACACTAACGCATAATTATACGGTTGAATTACCTGCCGGACTTCCTGATCTTGTAGTTGTTTCCGGCGGTGAACCCGACCAGTTGGTCGAAAAAGCTCTGGAGGTTTACGGCGGGATACAGACTTTTATATCTTCCGGTGATAAGGTCGTATTAAAGCCGAATATCGGATGGGAAAGAGTACCACAGCAGGCGGCAAACACCAATCCCGATCTCGTAAAATCAGTTGTTGAACTATGCCTCAAAGCCGGTGCGGTAGAGGTTATAGTCAGCGATGTATCCTGCAATGACCCGAGAAGATGTTTTACCAGAAGCGGTATAGCGAGAGCCGCCGAAGCTGCCGGAGCGACAGTTGTTATGCCTGAAGAAAGGAAATTCCGTGAGTACAGAATAAACGGAGAGGTTCTGTCTGACTGGCCCCTGTTTACACCAATAATAGAAGCTGATAAGATCATAAATATGCCTATCGTAAAACACCACAGTCTGACACAGGCTACAATGGGCATGAAGAACTGGTACGGGATACTTGGCGGAAACAGAAATCAGCTGCATCAGAGTATCGATCTCAGTATAGCGGACCTGGCCACTTTTTTGAGACCGACACTGACAATAATGGACGCATACAGAGTACTTATGGCTAACGGGCCTACGGGCGGCAGCATAAACGATGTAAAAACATTCAAGACTCTGGTTGCAGGAGTTGATCCGATAGCAGTTGATGCATTCGGCGCTACATTCCTTGACCTGAATCCGGCACAGATACCTTATCTGGTTATCGGTGAGCAAAGAGGCCTGGGAAATATCAACCTGGATCAGATAAATATTCACAGGGTATCAATAGATTAGTCAATAAGATTTCCGCTTTTTATTAGCTATAGAGATGCTATTCAAAAGGATTTAAATGGAAGAGAAAAAAGGTTCCCGTTCAAAAAGTAAGACAAGAATGCTCCGACGAGTATCGCAGTTTCTATTCTTTGCAATATTTATGTTCCTGCTGTTTAATACCGAATTCCGCGGTTCATTCGAAAATGAAAGCATTGAAGCAATAAGACTTGACTATCCGGTCAGCATATTTCTTGAAATGGACCCGCTTGTTGCATTTACTACTGCATTGGCGACACATACAATTTATAAGAAAGTGATATGGGCGCTGATAATTATTGTAGGGACAGTAATAATAGGCAGGTTTTTCTGCGGCTGGATATGCCCGATGGGAACCATTAATCATTTTTTCTCGATTTATAAACCGGAGCGAAAAGGTAAAAAAAAGGTAAATGCCAATCATTACAAGAAATGGATGGCAATTAAATATTATCTTCTCTTTGCATTTATCGTAATGTCGCTGTTCACTTCTCTTCAGACAGGTCTTATCGATCCAATTCCGTTTCTCGTCAGATCTATGACGGTCTCGATACTTCCATCTTTGAGTCTGGCATTAAGGGATGGACTGGACTATTTATACACTACCGATATCGGTTTTTTTCAGGCCATCGCTGATGGCGGATACTATATATTCGAGTCAAATATACTTGGATTCAAACCGCTGTTTTTCCATTACGGCTGGATAATAGGAGTAATTTTTCTGGGAATACTTATTCTGAACCGCTTTATCACCCGTTTCTGGTGCCGCGGGATCTGCCCTCTCGGCGCTCTGCTGGGTCTGTTATCAAGGTTTTCAATATTCGGCATGGAAAAGGATCATTCCAAGTGCGACGACTGCAATATATGTTTACTGCATTGTCAGGGCGGATGTGATCCACAGGGGGGAGTGCCTTGGCGACAGGCAGAGTGTCACCTTTGTTTTAACTGTGAGACAGAGTGTCCGCAGGATGTGATCAGATTCAAGTTCTTCCCGAAAACAGAAGGTTCAGTCAATATCGAGCCGGATCTTAAGCGAAGAAGAGTAATCGAAAGTGTAATGGCAGGAGCTATTGCCCTTCCGTTACTTCGTGCCACTTCAGGATTAGACAAGAATTTCAATTCAAGGTTACTGCGTCCTCCGGGATCGCTCGAAGAAAAGGATTTCCTTGCAAGATGCATACGCTGCGGTGAGTGTATGAAAGTATGCCCTACAAATTCAGTACAACCGACGCTGATGGAGGCGGGTCTTGAAGGGATCTGGACCCCTACTCTCAAAATGAGGATCGGTTACTGTGAATATAACTGTGTTCTCTGCAGTACGGTATGTCCGACAGGAGCGATCTGGGAGCTCACGGAATCAGAAAAACTCGGAAAGATCAATTCTGCTGAGAATTCTGATCCCGAAGAAGCAAATCCCGTAAAAATCGGAACGGCTTTTTATGACAGAGGCAGATGCCTGCCGTGGGCGATGTCCGTACCATGTATTGTATGTGAGGAATTCTGCCCGACTTCACCGAAGGCGATCTGGCTTGAAGAAGTAGAGGTAAAAAAGATAGACGGGACGATTATTACTGTTCAGCAGCCTCATTTAAATGTTGATCTGTGTGTCGGCTGTGGAATTTGCGAAAATGTATGCCCGGTTCAGGATAAACCGGCTGTATATGTAACAAATATCGGCGAAACAAGATCCAAATCGAATCAGATATTACTTGAAGCAGGCAAAAATAAATAGAATTAATATATTAGATGTGAGGTATTCATGAATTCGATCAAATTAGTTATCGTAATACTATTTGCAGCATTTTTCACCCTTTTTTCATGTGGAGGGGATGGATCTCAATCCGACACCGGCGGCGCACAGTTAAGCCAGGGTGAAGGACAGGGTTCGAAAGAACTGGCTGATCTTCTTCCGAAAACCGGAGCCGTATCAGGCTGGGAATTGACTGAAAATCCGAGATTTTTCTTTCCGGGGAATCTCTGGGAGTATATTAACGGTGGAGCTGAAAGCTATATCGATTATAGTTTTCAGGAAGTAATAACCGGTGATTTTTTTCAGGAATCTACCGGGCAGGCAATTGTAATTGATATTTATCAAATGGCTGATGCTTTGAACGCCTTTGGAATTTATGCCCAGGAGAGGAATCCTGATAATCATTTTTCTAAGATCGGTGTTGAAGGATATGCAACAGAATCTTCCGTTAACTTCTGGGCCGGTCCCTTTTATGTAAAGATTACGGCATTTGAAAAAAATGAGGCTTTGCAGAAAGAACTGCTTAAGTTCGCAAATGCCATTGCCGGAGGAGTAACTGATCCCGGATCCGAACCGGTTTACACAGGTGTGTTCCCCAAAAAAGACCAGATTAATAATTCAGTAAAATACATTCCGAAAGACGTGCTGGGTCAGAGTTATTTTGAGAACGGATTTGAGTCACGATATACATCAGGTGGGAATGAATTCAAAATTTTGATACTTGAATCGGAAAACGCTGAAGCTGCACAATCAAAATTAGAGAAATATAAGAATTTTATTTCAACTCAGGGGAAGGTCTCCAAAGATATTACTTCCCCCGGTGATGGCGGTTTTCTGGGAGAGGACAGTTTTTACGGCAGAATGATCGCATTAAAAAGCGGTAATTTAATTATATGTATGCTCGGTATACCTTCTGATGCATACGGAACTTCGGCGGCTGATGAAATTTTAAATAATTTAAAGTAAGTTAAAATTATATTTGAAGT
>JBHPLC010000015.1:0-52521 GCA_042564455.1 Candidatus Zhuqueibacterota bacterium
CCTACTTACAGCACCATGATATCGGGATGGTACACAACCTTATGGTACACTCCGGAGATAACGAAATGTTGATATGGATTTATTGCTGGAGTGTTTTCACACTGGATGTTGAGAGAATACAGAATTACAGTAAAGAAGCTCAAATATAACAATTGCTGCTATACATGCAGGGAGATTTTGATGCAAAAAACTGCTCGTTATTTATTAATTACCGGATCACTCTGTCTTTTCTTTGCAGTATTACTATTTCCGTGTAAATTTGTCCTGTCCCAGAGTGTTCCTACAACATCTGAAGAACGAATGAGATCCTGGGAACAGCATGTCAGAATGCAGAACGGATCGATCTTCAGGGAATTGAAATGGAGAGCTGTCGGCCCTCAAAAACAGGGCGGCAGGATCGAAAGCATTGCTATTCCTCCCGGAAATACATCTGTAATATATGTCGGTCCCGGTTCGGGAAATCTCTGGAAAACAGTAAATAATGGAACTACCTGGGAGCCTGTTTTTGAACATGAATCAACATTCGCAATAGGCTCTGTTGCCGTTTCCGCATCACATCCGGATATAGTCTGGGTCGGAACCGGAGAAGTCCTTATGGCACGAAGTTCTTATGCAGGAACCGGTGTCTTCAAATCCACCGATGCTGGAAAGACATGGCAGAACATGGGACTTCAGGATACCCATCATATCGGCAGAGTGCTGATCGATCCGGAAGATCCTGATATCGTCTACACGGCAGCCCTCGGACATATGTACAGCTTTAATGAAGAACGCGGACTGTTCAAAACCACAGACGGCGGGAAAAGCTGGTCAAAATGCCTTTACATATCCGATAAAGTTGGTGTAGTAGATGTTGTTATGGACCCGTCCGACAGGCAGATTCTCTACGCAGTGACATGGGAAAGAGACAGAAAAGCATGGGGGCATGTTGCCAGTGGTGAAGGGAGCGGTATATATAAGACAACTGACGGCGGCAGCACTTGGGAAAAACTGACCAATGGCCTTCCATCAGGAGAATATATTGGGCGTTACGGTATCGCGGTGTCGGTTTCGAATCCAAATGTTGTTTATTCGCTCCTTGACAACAGATCTCCCAATCCCTCGGGAAGAGGTGTGGCCGGCGGTGAGGTCTACCGCTCGGACGATAAGGGGAATTCATGGAGAAAAGTAAACGAAGGCAGCCTGAACACCGCGATCGGGTATGATTTCTGCCTTATAAAAATATCTCCCCACAATGAGAACGAGATATATGTACTGGGGAACTACCTTCTGACGTCAACGGACGGCGGAAGAACGTACGAACGGAATGACGGTACATTGGTGCACATTCTTCCCCATCATTCACAGGTACTTCATCTCGACCAGCACGATATGCTGATCGATCCGGTGAATCCCGACAGGCTGCTGCTCGGTAATGACGGAGGTTTTCATATTTCCTATGACCGGGGAAAAACATGGCTTCACCTGAACAACTTGCCGATCGGCGAATTCTACGCTGTGTCGGCTGATATGGAAACACCTTACAATATATACGGCGGCACACAGGACAACGCGGCGCTGTTCGGCCCGTCAACATATACATTGCAGGATGGTCTAAATGATCCCTGGCAGCACATCTATATCGACAGATGGGGCGGCGGAGATTCATACTTCACATGGGTAGATCCCACAGACCGGAATACGGTCTATTATGAGCACCAGTTCGGCGATCTCAGGCGCAAGAACCTGGCAGACGGAACAACAAAAAGTATTCAGCCGAGAGCTCCGCGCGGCGAGCCGCGTCTTCGGTACAACTGGATGTCTCCTTTTTTCATTTCTCATTACGATCCGGCCACGCTGTATTATGGGGCAAATAAGCTGTTCAAATCCCTGAACAGAGGTGATGACTGGACCTGCATCAGTCCCGACCTGACAACGGAACCCGGACCGGATAAACAGGGCAATGTCCCCTTCGGGACGATCACATCGGTATCGGAATCACAATTACAACCGGGATTGCTGTATGTTGGTTCGGACGACGGCAACATTCAGGTAACGCATGATGACGGAGCCACATGGAATTTAATTAACTCCGGGCTGCCTGCAAAATGGGTAAGCCGTGTTACAGCATCTCAACATGATTTAGGAACGGTGTACGCTTCCTTCACTGGTTACCGCGAAGACGATTTCGGGAAATACCTGTATATGTCCACGGATCACGGTACGACATGGAGATCCATATCCGGTAACCTGCCTTCTGAATCGATTAACGTTATCAGGGAAGATCCGAAGAACAGTTCGATCCTCTATATCGGCACAGATATGGGTGTATATGTCACTCTGGATAAGGGCGGATCATGGATTTCGCTGTGCAATAACCTGCCCACGACACCGGTATACGACCTTGTAATTCACCCGAGAGACAACGAATTGGTGATAGGTACGCATGGGAGAAGTGTTTTTGTGCTGGAGATTGAAAGCATTCAGGAACACGTGGGAAAAGAGGACTAAATTACCCCAAAGTAAGGTTCTACTCTTCTATCACCCTGCCACAGAGTTCTTTTACCGGATTATAATGTTTGATAAGGATCACCGGTTTATTGCAGTGTTTGGCAATGTTCTCGGGGATACTGCCATAATTTCAGGCATACCTATATTTCTCACCTTGTGATGCAGGGTGTACCTTTAATAACGGTTCAATACTTCGTAGGTCATATAAATTATACTACCACACTCAAATATGCTCACCTTGCTCCCTCTCACAAAAACCGCATGATTGAGAAAAAACTTTGATGAAAAAATGTACTTTATTTTAAATAGGTATAATTAATACTCACCGACAAAATTTATTGCAACAAATTAGTAAAAATTGCGTTATAATAATTAGTATCGCATTCCGATACTAATATAATTAGCTTAATTGAATTGTATTTTTGGGGAGTAATTAGAATGAAGCTTCTTTCACGTGCAGAAGAAATTATCTTAACAGCTGTTCTTTTGCTTGATGGTAATGCGTACGGTATCACAATCAGAGACCATATAAAGAAAGTTATGGGCTGGGAGTGGTCTTTTGCTACAATTTACGATCCTCTAAATAAGCTTACTAAAAAGGGATTTGTAATAAAAAGGACAGGTAAACCAACTGCAGAACGAGGTGGACGACGAAAATGTCTTTATGAGATCACCCCGGAAGGAAAATCCGCTCTGAGAGAGATCAGGGAAATACAAGAAAGAATATGGGCCGAAGTTTCGATTCTTTCTCTAACACCGAATAATTAAAAATGAAAAGAAAAGAGATTCCAAAAATAGCCGAATGGATATTCGAAAAGTTTATACAGAATGACGAATGCCATGAAAAATTGGGCGATTACGAAGAAGGTTTTTATCTAAAACAGAAAGAAGTCGGACGTAAAAGAGCACTGATCTGGTATTGGCAGCAGGTAATATTAACCATACCGGTATTATTAAAATATTCAATATTCTGGAGAATTATCATGTTCAAAAACTACATTAAAATCGCTTTCAGAAATATTAAAAGACATAAAGTATATTCGACAATTAATATCTCCGGGCTTGCAGTAGGAATGTCATGCAGTATACTGATCCTTTTATGGATTCAGGATGAATTAAGTTTTGACAAATTCCATAAGAATTTTAATAACATCTACAGAGCGGTTTCTGAATGGCAAAGCGGAACAGATCGTGATCGGTTTATGGCTACAACACCGTACCCTCTTGGGATTGAACTGAAGGAGTCATTTGCAGAAGTGATTGAATCGGCCCGTGTTATTTTACGGGGACCGAGGTTAATTGAATATAAAGACAACATTTACTACGAGGATCGCTTTTATTTCGCAGATCAATCATTGTTTAAGATTTTCACTTTCCCTCTGATTGCCGGGGATTCCGAAAGTGTTTTTTTACATCCGAATTCGGTCGTTTTTACCGAATCGGCAGCAAAAAAGTATTTTGGAAATGAAGATCCGGTAGGGAAAACAGTTCTGATAGATAACAATTTTGAATTTATCGTTTCCGGAGTAGTCAAGGACGTTCCGAAAAATTCACATCTGCAGTTCGATTTTGTTGGGAATCTTGATTTGTTAATTGATCGTGGTATGACTGCACGATGGAATGATCATATGTATCACACATATTTACTATTAAGAGAAGATGTAGATAAAGCTGGTTTTGAAGAAAAAATAAAAAGCATATTAAACGATATAGGGCAGAATAATACGGTTATGAATCTCTCAATTCAAACCTTGAATGATATTTATTTGAGATCAAATTATGAGAATGATCATGGTGGTAAAAGTGAAATACGGGCTATTTATGTTTACATTTTTGCTGTCATTGCAATAATTGTGATGTTGATCGCATGTATTAATTTTATGCATTTAGCGACGGCACAATCTGCGAGCAGGGCAAAGGAGATAGGAATTCGGAAAATAGCAGGAGCATATAAAAAACAACTGGTATATCAATTTCTTGGCGAGTCAATGTTGTCGTCTTTATTGGCGTTGGGATTAGCATTTTTTCTTGTATATTTGTTACTTCCGGAATTTAATACAATTACAGGAAAAAATATTAGCATGGATAGTTTTCTGAATAGTAAAATAGCAGTCTATTTGGTTGTCATTACAGTAATTACAGGTGTTATTTCAGGCAGCTATCCTGCGTTGTATTTGTCATCATTTAAGCCGGTAAACGTAATTAAAATGAACTTTGGTTCCGGTAGAAATGCATATTCGATCAGACATTTATTACTGATTGTGCAATTTACTTTGTCCATTATATTACTCACTGGATTATTTGTTGTTAATAAGCAGGTAAACTACATGCAGAGCAAAAAACTCGGTATAAAGACGGAGAATATAATCTATATCAGAAATAGCGGAGCCTTAGGGAACAATTATAATACTTTTAAGACCGCGTTACTTGAAAATCCTGATATTGTTTCCGTATCCACTTCGTCAGGTATTCCGACTTTGCCGATTACCAGGACTACTGGTGTTAATTGGGATGGGAAAGATCCTGAATTGAATATAAGCTGGGCGTGTTATTCGGTAGATTATGACTTTATTAAAACATTGGAACTTGAAATTATCAAAGGAAGAAATTTTTCTACTGAATACAGAACAGACCAGACATCAGCATATATAGTAAACGAAACCGGATCGAACTATATCGGTTCTGAACAAGTGATTGGTAAAAAATTTGATATGTGGGAAATTGAGGGGAAAATAATCGGCGTCGTTAAAGATTTCCATATCGAATCTCTTCATAGAAAAGTCGAACCTTTTTTAATGAGAATTAATCCCCAATGGAATTCTTACGGTTTTGTTTTAATAAAAGTGAATTCTGATAATCTTTCCAGGATTTTAAATAATATAGAGGATATATATAAAACCGTTAATCCGGATTTTCCTTTTCAATTCGGTTTTCTTGACGAAATTTATGGAAACATGTACTGGAAGGAGAAAAGAGTAAGTCAGCTATTTAAGAATTTTACTTACCTGTCCATATTTATTTTATGCATGGGATTATTCGGATTATCTTCTTTTGCCGCAGAAAAACGGAAGAAAGAGCTCGGTATCAGGAAAGTCTTGGGCGCAACACAATTACAGCTTTCAAAATTAATATACAAGGAATTCCTTTATTGTATCCTATTAGCTAATCTGATTTCATGGCCGTTGGGATGGTTAGTGATGAATAGCTGGCTGAATAACTTTGCATATAGAACTAAGTTAGATATCACAATATTCATATATGCAGGGATTTTTATTTATGTAATTGCTTTTCTTACTATGAGTTATCGATCAATAAAAGCTGCATGCGCAAATCCGATCGATTCACTGAGATATGAATGATAATGTCAAGACACTTGAAAAACCTTTCCGTTCCCTTATTTGGATTCTCAAAAAGTTCATAAAGTATAGTGTAAAAGTAATGTAAACTCCAAAAATAAATCCGGAAATCTCTTAAATCAGGAACCATTTCAGTCCTCTAACAAATTCTAAAATTCTCTTGATTTACGCACAAAAAATCCGTATTTTGGATTTTCCTGAAATGGAAAGAGCGCCATTAGCTCAACTGGTAGAGCAGCGGACTCTTAATCCGAAGGTTCGGGGTTCGATCCCCTGATGGCGCACCGGTGTAAGGACTAATTTAATAAGGATTTACAGAATTATTGTGAATCCTTATTTTTTGGACTGTGCCATAAAACTGTCTCTTAACTTTAAGCACTTTTTAGTCCAACATGTTCTGAACCGCTACAATCAATACAAACAGCATTTTCAATCTCAATATTCTTTCCATATATCGGCTCATTATATAAACAGGTTAGTGAATTATATTTATAATAATGTCATTAAATTATGTAAATTAAAATAATTTGTCAAGAATAATTTCTTGTTTTTTTACGAGGATGTGATTTTTATTATTAATAATTACTTGTGCAGACAGGTCGGACGAATCCCCTATTCGTATTTCAGCACATCGACCGGATTTGATAATGCGGCTTTAACCGACTGGAAGCTGATCGTTAAAAATGCGATTAGGAATGATGATATTACCGCTATAATAAACAGATGGAAACTGAAACTCATCTTAAAAGCAAAGTTCTCAAGCCATGAATTCCTGAAATATACAGCAAACGGCAGGGCAATTACATTTGCAAAAAGAACCAGCAGCATGAATTCCTTTGCTATCAGTTTAACTATGTCAAAAACTGAAGCACCCAGAACTTTCCTGATACCGATCTCTTTAATACGTCTCTCGGTAAAGAAATAGACCAGTCCGAACAATCCGAGGCAGGCAATTATAAAGGTCAGGCTTGTTACATACCCGAACACCCTGCCCAGTTTTATATCGGATTTATATATTCTTTCAAAATCCTCATCGAGGAAAGAATAATTAAAAGGCATGCCCGGAATGATCTCTTCCCATTTTTCGGTCATGAACTTTATTCCTTCGGACATATTACCTTCGGATATCCTTACATAAAGGTACTTATACGCAGGGAACAGATAGATCGCCATAGGTTCGATGGGATCATATAAAGACTTAAAATTAAAATCATCTATCACACCCACTACTGTCCCGGGATCTATTATTTCCATTTTTTTCCCTATAGGATTCTCCCATCCGAAGTATTCAACTGCCGACCTGTTCAGAATATATGCTGCTGCAGAGTCGCTTTTTATAAGTTTTGAGAAATCCCGACCTTCTGTGATATTCAACTGAAATGTCTGCACCAGATCATGATCAGATCCGAACCAGTGAAACATTTCCGTTTCGTTTTCAGGCATTCCTTCCCACCATGTGCTCTGGTAGTATCCCTGGTCACTTGGCAGATAGGATGCTGCGGAAACACTCTCGATCAATGTGCTGCTCAGAAATTCATTTTTAATAATATCTGTTTTTTTGTGGAAATCTCTGTCATAAAACGGTATAACTATCAGGTTTGCCTTCTCATATCCCAGGTCTCTGTTCATGATATAATTCATCTGCCCCTTAACAATGAATGTACAGATGATAAAAAATATTGAAATAGCAAACTGAAAGATCACAAAAGCTTTTGTCAATGTCCGTGCCTTGCCGGGTTTATGTGCCGACGTCATATCTCTGAATATCATTGCCGGTTTGAAAGATGAAATATATACTGCAGGATAACTCCCCGCCGCTACTCCCACAATAACTGCTATCAATACTATACCGGACAAAAATGAATAGTTGCCCAAATAGATAATATCAAGCTCTTCTCCAACAAGGTTGTTAAAAGCGGGCAGGAACAATTCGGCAAGTAAAAGCCCGAAACACACAGCAAGCGAAGAAAAAAGTACCGACTCGCCCAGGAACTGTTTGACAAGCTGAAATTTCTGCGCACCGACGGCCTTCCTGATTCCTACTTCCTTAGCACGGCTTAAAGATCTGACTGTCATAAGGTTCATATAGTTAATGCAGGCTATCAGCAAAATAAGTAATGCTGTTGATGACAGAAAATATATCTGAACGATACTCCGGTTAGTGCTGAAATCATTCCGCAGCTGGGAATGCAGGTGAATATCCAATATGGGCTGGAGAAAAAACTTATCACGCGCCACAGCCTCATCACCGAGGTATTTCCTTGTAAACTCTGGAAATTTTCCTTCAAGACCGGTCTTGTATTTCTCATCCAAAAGCATAACGTATGTTGTATAGTTCCATGAAGTCCAGTTTAAATTACCGCCCTGTAATGCAAATGAGAATAACAGATCGAATTGAAACTGGGAGTTTTTCGGGATATCGCAGATCACACCAGTGACAATAAAACTCTCATTATAACCGCCCGGTTTGTAAAAATTAATCACTTTCCCCAGCGGATCCTCATTGCCGAAGTATTTCGCTGCTGTTTCTTTACTGATCACTACAGAACTTGGATCAGTAAGTGCAGTCTCTGTATTACCGTTGATCAAAGGGAATGAAAACACCTTAAAAAAGCTCTGATCTGCCAGAAGAATTCTTTCTTCCCAAAACTGTTTACCGCCGTAATTCGCTACAAGCCCGCCGCCGCCGGGAAACCTTGTTGATATTCTTACCGCCTCTTCCACTTCGGGAAAATCATCCAGCATTGCCGGAGCCAGCGGAGCCTGAGTTTTTGCATATGGATCGAGTCCGTCTTCATCATCAAACAAAACTGCTACCCTGAATATCCTGTCGGCGTTTTTATGAAACTTGTCCCAGGAAAGTTCATAGTCAATGTACAGAAACAGCAATATACAGCATGCCACTCCTATCGAGAGACTCGCAATATTTATAAATGAGTATCCCTTGTTTTTGAGGAGGTTTCTTTTTGCAGTTTTCATATAGTTCTTTATCATGACGAGATTCCAGAAAATTTCGCTGATAAAGAACGAGAATATCAGCATTAATATCTGTCCGAAATACCAGAACCTTGGCAGTACACCTCCTTTTTCGCCCACCATTTCCGCATGCAGCTCTTCAAGATCACCGATTATCGACTGATGCCCCACAGGTATCAGAAAGTATTTTATTAGACGGTGTTTTGCTGATTTATCAGTTTTTTTATTCATTAATTTATCCTGTTAAATAGGAAATTCAGTGTAACCGTTCCACATTTCTTCGTTGATCCGTTTAACCTCGTTCAGGGCTTCCACTCCCTTTTGCGTCAGCTTGTAATACCTCTTACTTAATCCCTTTCGGTCTGCGGTCGTTTCACCGATGAAAGAATTAAGATATCCCCGTTTGGTCAGGCGCTCCAGCGGAAAATAAATCCCCCCCAGCGACATCTTTTTGCCCGTTACATCTTTAATGTATTTAAAGATCGTCGTTCCGTATGCGTTTTCGTCCAGTTTCCATACGGATATCAGTATCAGCTCCTCAAGCTTTGTTAAAAAATCCATAAGTATATCCCTAAATGTGTTTTCTAATTTTTAGAATACGGTAAAATTTACCAAAAGTTTCATTTTCTAATTTTTAGAATATTATCTTTATACAATGTAATTTCTCCAGCCCTGCGGGATCATCTTTGGTTATATTGATTCCCCCTTTTTAAAGAGGGATTAAGGGGGATTTAATACTGTATTATCTCAACTTATGCGGAATCAATCTTTTCCCACCGCCTGTCCAGCCCCGCGGGATCAAAATGTCATAATATCCATCGGAGTTTCAAAAACTACTGCGGATTTATAGTGTTTTTTGACATCAGCGGCTATTCGCTGAAGCTCAAAATCAGGAATATGCATACCAACGATCTGTTCGGGATCTACAAGGCTGTTTATCACTTTCCGCCTGTTTCTTTTAATAAGATCCCAGTATGGTACAAAAGCTATGCTTATATTCTCCCTGTCAAGCCGGAACAATTTAAGATCGTTTTCGTTCAGATCAGCAACACTGTCACCTAAATGCAGGAAAGTTCTATCTTCTATCGTGAATAGGAATCCGAGGTTCTGCATGTGGTAATCCGGCGTGCGTTCACCGTGACAGAGCCGGAAGAGTTTCACCCTGATCCCGTTCTCCTCTGTTTCAGCAACCGTTCTGATATCAGGAGTTATCTCCCTTATTTTGTCGTGGATCTGATTTAGATCACTTGTATAGTTCTTAATAGTGTCGCAGACAAGCTGACCGGATATAAAAACTGTATTGCTGGCGTTCCTAAGGAAAATTGAAGCGATATAAGGATCAAAATGGTCAAGATGGGCATGCGTGACAAGAACAAGGTCGACATTATCAAAGGGAACGGTGGAGGTCTTCATTTTTTCAATGGCATCCCGGGGTGGGCCGGGCAGCCCGTAGGGCCTTTCCGGAAGAAGTCCGTCCACTATCACCTTCTTCCCGGCGTACTCCACCATGAAACCTTCATTACCCAGGTATGTTATGGAAACAGTATTGTTTGACATCTTCCCTTCTTGCATACTTGTGCTAATTTAACTCAAAATTGATGAAATCAACTCAAAAAAGTATTAAGATAGGCAAATCCGGTGTGATTTGCAAGAGGAGAAATTGATGGATTTTTCCTGGTAAGAATCTGGCATTAGATTTTAATCCCTTTCCCGTTCAGAAGATCCAGATGGGTGTTGATCTTTCTGTCGTATATCCGGAAGTTTTATCGGTAACTCGTATAGTAAAGATATACTCCCCGGTTACCGAAACCGTGTTGTCGATCCTGAACATCTGAAAATCATCTCTTCCGGTACTTGTTATATCCACTGCGACGGATATACCTTCTTCCTTAGGTCCGCCCCATATCATATCGATCAGCTTTTTTAAACCTTTCGGATCTTCGGCAGTCGGAGATATCGCATATTCGACTTTATATGAGTTGTTCCCCTGTTCATTCATCAGAAAAAGGTTATATATCTCAAAATAGATGTGTACCGGCTGGTTAACACGGAATGTATGCGTAGGATTTCCTGAAATTTCAAGATTGTGTCTCGACACATCACCACCCGGATCGATCTGATATATATCATTTGCAAGCATAATACTGCTCATCTGCAGGGAATCCCGCCCGAATTCTTCAACAATAAGAGAATGCCTGAATATTCCGGTATTGTCCGAGTAATAGTCCATAACTTCAAAACCGAAATTGTAAGAACCGGGTGTAACATATGTATTAAACCGTGAGACAGCCATGGCATCTGCAGCAGTATCTATCTCGGCCTCAGCAAATTGACCGCTGCAATCGATCACATCTTCCACAACCTTTTCCCATGATTCATCGAACAAAAATGTTCCTGTTTTGTAGGATGAGTAATATTGTCCATCATCGAGCTCGAATAACAGCCTGTTTAAAGGAATACCGTAATATATCTCAAGATCGGTTTCACTGCCTCCTCCGCTGAACTGAAGGATATTAACATAGGGTATAAATGCTTTGCCTTCAGGTTTGTACTGCATGTAATCTTCATATCTACTCGGCTCAGTGCTTGGAAAATGGGGCAATCCCCTTGAATTTTCGTATCCTCTTTCAGGAAAATGCTGTCTTATTTCAAAAGCAATAACTATATCTTCATAGATCCAGTATTGATATCTTTTAGCTGAGAGACCTATCGCTAAATTCATTACCTCATTTGTCTCAACCGGTCTTCCGTACTTGATCCATTTTTCACCCCGAGGTGTTTTATATCCCGGTATACCTGCCCGGTAATTCGGAAACCTTAAAGTTGCTTCTGTCACGCGGCAGTAGTGTTCCAGTTTTCTTTCGCTGAAAGATGTTATCCATAATGGATCATTCTTCAGCCAGTAGGAATTATCAGACACAACATCTTTAATTGAAGAAGGATCGGCTCTTTTTTTAAGTAGATCAATACTTTCATAAATTTCACGTTCATCTTCGTCCATCAGGGCTATAGCTTTCTGAAAGTGATAGTCAGACAATGGAAAATCGCTTTTTTCTGCATATCCCAGACCGAGCATCAGGTGGGCTTCTTTACTGTCCGGATTATTGTATAAAACCTCTTTGCAGTAACTTATATATTCATCGAGCCTGTAGTTATCCAGAAGGACAATACCCTTATTATAGATTGCCTCAGGATTATCCGGATCAAGATCGAGAGCTTTATCGGATAAAGTTAGCAGTTTTGCCTGCTTTTTATTTCTAACCTCTTTATCTTTCTCCTCCTGTTTACCTTCAACATATTTCTGTCTGTCACCATGCCGGATTATATAATCATCCGTACTCATGATCCGTTTGAAATAATTGAGACCCTCCACCCGATATAAGGCAGACAGTTTTTCCAATGCTTTCATATCGGATGAGTCCTGTTTCACAATACGCTCATTCAACACTCTTTCCACACTGACAAAATTCACCCGGCTCCGGTATACATCCGAAAGGGCATGAAGATATTTTGTGCTGTCCTGCTCCAGCCGTCGTGCCCTCAACAATGCAGTCTCAGCCTTCTTTTTGTTCCGGAAAGTGGGATCTTTCATGAAACACAAAGCCTGATAATAATATGCTTCTGCGAATTTATTGTTCTTTGCTGTCGCTTTCAGGAAAAATTCTTCAGCTTTTTTATAGTCTCCGTTATCAAAATATTGTATGCCCATTTGAAAATGTTCCTGTGCAGTCTGAGCAGAAGACTCTGAAGTAACAAATAATGATATAAGCAGAAATAATATAAGACGTGTACGCAACTATTCCCTCGCAATATTATCGGACAGTCACATATTTAATGAAGAAGATTCTTTTAGTAATTATACAGATATGAAAAGAATTTATTCCAAATATTTTTTGGTTTCAGGAAAAAACATTATAGACCTTAGATCTATTTTCCATTTTGAAAATATACTCCCATTTCAAATAAGGTTATAAAAAAAGCCCCGAAGATCGGGGCTTTTTTGTATTCCATAGATAATTAACTTAATTCAGTTCTTCCGGGCCGAGGTCTCTCATCCTGATCATATCCTTCAACTGCATAGTTTTTAAAATGATCTTTATCATTTCATCCTTGTTGAGATACTCATTATTCAGCATCAGATGATAATTTGTCACATCACTTACCTCACGTTTCAGGTATTTCCTGACAAATACTTCCCTTTCTTTTGAGGCGTTCTCCATTATATTCCTGGCTTCAATTTTAGATGTGATCTTCTGCATTTTCATAATTCTATCTATCTTCCATTCCGGGGAAGCAAAGATCCTTATATGCAGCCCCCCTCTTAATCCTCGTGTTGCTACTGCTGCTCCGCGTCCGATCAATATTGAATTACCTTTATGTGCCAATGCCCGGATAGTTGTAAACAATTTTTTACATATAATATACTGAGTAAGTGATTCAGGAATAATACTTATAAGAAAATCCGAGATCTCATTTATTGTCCTTTCAGCAAGAGCATGCAGTACTTCCTGATGGATCCCGTATTTTTCTTTTACGACATCCAGCACCTTTTTGTCATATACCGCCCAGAACTCATCCTTATCTCCGGCAGTAGTGTTCAATATGTCTGCTAACAATTCACCTAACGAAAAACCGGAACATCCGAATTCTCTCGATATTGTTACAAAAGGAGGGGGTGTATCTTTTTCATATGCCGGGGAAATTTTCTCTTTTCTCCATTGCTCAGCCTGAAAGGAGACCCATTTCTGATTATTAGTCGACGAGATGTTAAAAAACATCTTTTCCATAACCATACTCCAATCACTCGTTTAAGTTAGTCTTTTTAATAGATCTTAAAACTGATACTGCTTTTATGCAAACATTTCTGCCGGTTCATACATAACGGGTTTACCCATTTCTTCAAAAGAGAACTTATAAAACACAGCATAACCATTATAATCTAACACCCTCAGGTCATTTGTCTGTTTCACATCATTTAATATCGCATTAAAATGCGTCCCGTATCTGACCTTCACCAATTCGACAGGAAGCTCACAGGCTAAATATTTCTTTATACCCTTATCCGAAAGCTTTTCAGCGAGATTCTCATCGGTAAATGAAGAATAGGTGGTTAAGATAAGTATTGGTCCTGATCCGGTAAAAATAATTCCTGCTTTCATAACTCCCCCCTAAGTTTAGAACAATTTATTTTGTTATGGATATGTTCAAAACACAGTGCTAAATTGATCAGGATAATAACCTTAATGAACTTCGGCTATTATGATCATTTTCTCATATGAATGATAAGATCAGACATACAAAGAAGCTGAAATACAAAATTATCTGGAAGTCAAAACTTGCTCATCCGGTTAATTCTACCTTTAACATCCGGCATAACCACCAGAATCATCAGAAAGGCCTATTGCGAAGTATATTTGAACTGATTATCAACGTATCTTTAACGTCAACATTTTGTTCATTAATATTTATACTTAGTATAATGCGGATTTGTTCATGGCAGGTAAATAACAAATAAGGAAAGTTATTTAATGAATCCCGAAATGGTATGAAATTGCGGATATACTCTGCACCATCGGTCTAATTTATTTCTCAATTATCTCATACTGGTATACACACATATTCTCTTTTGAATCTATGATAAAGAGAATATTTTCGAAAATGCGAAGCTTCCCCTGCCGGGTTTGAGGAACCGAACCGAGGAGAATACCTTCTTCCGTAAATATCTCGAACCGGAAATCCTGATTATTCCCCTCCTCCGGCTGATTTACCAATGTCGACACCCACAGTCTTCCTTTTTTATCACTGGCTGCTCCCGATGGCATCATATAAGTATCCCATATATATTCAGGTACAGTTTCCGAATCGATATTTTTCATCCGATTAAAACTGGTAAGTAAGCTGCCGTCTCTATCATATTTTTCAATTCTATTCCTGAAGCAATATGAAATAAAAACCTCATTATTCTGATTTACATCAAAATGCACCCTGTTGACCAGAAGTTTGTTTCTATTTTCTACGCTGAATTCGCCATACCTGCTGCCAAATTCTCTTCTTGTTTCATTTTCCGGATTCAATACAAAAAGCACACTCATTTCAGTATCAGGTTCAACTCCTTCAGCCGGAACGGAATGTTCCAATAACAATTCACCATTAGAAAAAAGTCGCATGTCATGTCCATACTAAAATAATCTTCGTCCTTTACTGGTTACATAATCACCTTCCAATGTGAAAATATGCAATCTTTCATTCCGCATATCATAAACAAACAGGCGATCACCTGATAAAATCCCGAGATCAGAGGGAGTACTTCTGAACTCACCTGGGCCTTCACCTTTTTTCCCTATCGATTTTACATATAAGCCATTTTTATCATATTTCTGCACCCGATAATTACCTGAATCCAGGACATATATATTGTCTTCGCTATCCATAACTGCATCAATTGGTCTGAACAACTGATAATTATTATCAGTACCATCTAATTCCCCAATAGTCCTGATAAACTCAATAGATATTTCAGGTTTTTCTCCCCATAGAGGAGAAATATTATAGATATGTTTTATTCCATCAACATATTCAACGGTATAATTATCCTCTGCCGGATTACTGCAGAAGACAAAAATCAAAATAAATAAATAACGGTACAAGAACTTCCCCTCACACTTAAGCACCTTATGTCAATATTGTTATAGTATATTTACTATAACTACTGCCGCACTTAAATATATATATACATAAATAATAAAAAAAGCAACAGGAAAGTTATTTTAATAGATTGGTCAGTTAATTCACCAGTACACAGCGAAAGCCGACAAACTGCTGGTTTCTGTAGGGATCGATACTGTTGCGGTAGGTGCTGCGGACATAGAATTCGCCGCCTTTCCATCCTCCGCCGCGGACTACACGGGTTATCCCGTCAACCGGTCCGTTGGGATTCTCAAGTGGTGAATTTGCATAATAAGTATCGCCGTATTTATCATAGCACCATTCCCAGACATTTCCGGACATATCATATACACCGTATGGAGAGGAATTGTCGAATGTCTGCAGACTGTCACGAATGCTGCCGTCATAATATCCCACAGGTTTTGATCCCCTGTTTTCGGAATGTATGTCGAAAAGATAATTGGTATAACTGCTGCTGATCTCATCACCCCATGGGAATCTTCTCTGATGCCCCATTTCGGGATCGTTCAGGTTATGTTCATCCGATCCGCGTGCAGCCTTTTCCCATTCCGCTTCTGTCGGAAGTCTGAAGGTATTACCGGTTTTTAAGGACAGCCATGAACAATAAGCCATAGCTTCGAACCAGGACAGGCCTACTACCGGGTAATTCTCATTCTCCGGCAATCTCCCGCCGTGTACGGCTTCTCCGTCAAAATTATCAAATATCCACATAGTCGGTTTATCTTTAAACCAGCCGTAACCACCGGCTGACCAGAATTCTCTGTTTGAATATCCACCGTCATCCATGAATTTCTTATATTCCCCGTTTGTCACTTCGTATTTTCCGATGTAGTAATCATCAAGATAAACGGTATGCACCGGCAGTTCATCTGTATCGCCCTCTTCAAAATTATCACCCATCCGGAATTCTCCGGCCGGGATCAATATATAATCCCCGTACCCGTCGTTAATAACCTGCGGTTTTATATCCTGGAACGAAAAGAAAAGCATACTGATAATGGAAATAGAAATACAGATCAGTGAAATATATAAATTTCTGATTTTCATACAGAACTCTAAAAATTATAAATATCAGACCGTCCGTTATTACATACATCTTTGACATATAAAATGTTCAAATGAACTTCAATATGCAACAGGAAAATTATTACATCCTGATACTGCATCCGCATTTTCCGAAAACTTTTTTATTTCATTTTGTGTTTAAATTTCTATAATTACGGAAAACCAACCTGAAGGGATTCTAATATGAGAAGATCTGTTCTAACCATAATTCTTGTTTTTACACTGATTATCAATGTTTCCGCACAGAAACACGCTTTAACACATGACGACCTTTTCAATATAAAGCGTGTATCAAGCCCTCAGCTTTCACCTGACGGTAAATGGGTCGCTTACGTAGTGACTGTTTACGACAAACCGAATAACTCCGGAAATTCCGATATATGGCTGGTCTCTGTTGATTCAAAAGAGAAACGTCAGCTGACCGCCAGCCCGAATACCGATACGAATCCGAAATGGTCTCCCGACGGCAATCAGATCGCTTTCATGTCTACCCGTGACGGATCAGCTCAAATCTATTTGATCCCGGTTTCAGGCGGCGAAGCAAGGAAAATATCCGATGTTTCCACCGGAGCAGGCGGCATCATTTGGTCGCCGGATGGAAAATATCTGGCTTTTTCTTCCGAAGTCTACCCTGACCTGAAAAATGATGAAGAGAATAGAAAGCATATTGAGGAAAAAGCATCCAGTCTGGTACAGGCAAAGATATTCGACCACCTTCTGTACAGACAGTGGAACCGCTGGACAAATGAAACAAGAAGCCATGTTTTCACAATTCCTGTTTCAGGAGGAACTGCTAAGGATGTCACTCCCGGCGATTACGATTCTCCGCCGCTTGATCTCGGCGGATACCAGGATTATATTGTTTCGCCGGACGGCAGGGAGATATGTTACGTAAAGAATACCGACCCGGTGGTCGCCGTAAGCACAAACAACGATCTTTTTATTACTGATCCGGTCACAGGGAGCACCCGGAGAATAACAGACAATCCTGCAAATGACAATTATCCGCAATATTCCCCTGACGGAAAATATATTGCCTACAGGGTAATGGCAAGAGCAGGATTTGAAGCGGATAAATACAGCCTGACCCTTTATGACAGGCAGTCAGGTGTCCGGACAAATATTACAGGTGATCTTGACCGCTCGGTCGGTGAGTACATCTGGGCGCCTGACGGCAGTTCAATATTCTTTATATCAAACGACCTGGGTTATAATTCAGTTTATAAAGCTGATATATCCTCAAAGAAAGTTACACAAATCACAAAAGGCAGATATATCCAGGGAATTCACGTAACACCGGACGGCAGAAACCTTGTTTTTCTTCAGCAGAGCATGAGTGAACCGGCTGATATTTTCAAAAGTGATATCTCAGGCGGCAATATTGAAAGACTGACAAACACCAATGCCGGTCTGCTTTCTCGGATATATATGAACGATCCGGAAGAATTCTGGTTCGAGGGAGCCGGAGGAACTCAGGTGCATGGATTTCTCGTAAAACCGCCGTTCTTTGACGAAAACCAAAAATACCCGATGGTGTTTCTTGTACACGGCGGGCCGCAGGGTGCGTGGGGAAATATGTTCCATTACCGGTGGAACGCCCAGATGTTCTCCGCTCCCGGTTACGTTTCAGTATTGATCAATCCAAGAGGAAGTACCGGGTACGGACAAAAATTCACCGACGAAATTACCGGCGACTGGGGAGGTAAGGTTTATACCGATCTGATGAACGGACTGGACTATGTTTTGGAGAACTATGACTTCATCGATGAGGATAAACTGGCTGCTGCAGGGGCATCTTACGGAGGATACATGATGAACTGGTTCGAGGGACATACAGACAGATTCAAATGTCTTGTAAACCACGATGGTGTATTCAACCTGACAAGTATGTACATGCACACCGAGGAATTGTGGTTCCCTGAGTGGGAGTTCAGGGGGACACCATGGGATAAACCGGATATGTACAAAAAATGGTCGCCGCATAATTTTGTCAAGAATTTTAATACGCCTATGCTGGTAATACACAGTGAGCTTGACTACCGTGTACCTGTCAGCGAAGGTTTCCAGGTCTTTACTGCCCTGCAGAAAATGAATGTCCCGTCAAAATTCCTTTATTTTCCGGATGAAGACCACTGGGTGCACAAACCTCTGAACAGCGAACTCTGGCACCAGACCATATACGACTGGATTGATGAATGGATTAATAAGTGATCATTTGTCGCTAAAATTATACCATTTTTAAAATCCCCCGAATTGAGCCCCCTCCGGGGGATTTTTTTATTCGAAAGAAACTCTCCGAAAGCTCAATTCACTTCTTTTAATAATTTCTCAAAAGAAATCGGAAACCAAAATAGTCTGATCTGTGTTAGTTTTATTAAAATTGCAGATTATACCCTAAATTCAGCAAGAAGGATTATAAGATGTCATTACTGAAACAAAAATGCACACCATGCAGAGGAGATGATACTCCCCTGGATATAAATGAACAGGAAAAACTATTAAACCGTTTGAATCAATGGACGTTGTCGAATGACAAGATCACGAAGAAATTTGAATTTAAGAATTTCAATGAAGCGCTGGATTTTACGAATAAAGTTGCTGATTTAGCAGAAAAAGAAGACCATCATCCTGATATGAACATCCATTATAAAGAAGTAACGGTTTCAGTCTGGACTTACGCAATAAACGGACTGCTGGAAAACGATTTTGTCCTTGCGGCTAAGATCGATAAGATCTATCAGGAAAAGGTCAATCATCTGAATATGCTGCTCCTGTTCAATTAACAGGATAGCATCCTGTTCTAAACTGTATTTTTAAGTTCTTCTCTATATCCCTGAAAATCTCTTCCAAAATCCATTTGGATAAATTTATCCAAAGAGAACCGTGCAGAATCCTGCACTGCTGATTATTGCACCCTCTATAAATAATCCAAGGGAATAAATTGTATTTCCGCCTGTATCTATTATATAAATAAATGTTTTTTTAAGATGGCACTGATTTTGCTCTCTTAAATAACATTAATAATAAATCCAACCGCAGGAGTTATCATGAAAAGACCGGCAATGTTGGCTTTTGCATGTATCATGATCCTCTCCTCCACTTCGTATTCTCAGACTGTTGAAACTATTGAAGGTGTCCGTGTAATTCAGAATGAGATAACCGAACGCAAACTGACCGGCAATTTACAGCTTGAGTTTTTGACAACCATCGAAAGCCCGGATAATCTACCTTTAAGCGATGCGATCACTAAACCATCAGATTTTGATATCGATGACTCAGGAAACCTCTATTTACTCGACAGGAAGAATCACAGAGTATTAAAATACAGCCCTGAGGGAACATATCTTTCAAGTATCGGAGGACCGGGAATAACCGAACAATCACTGTACAGACCGATCGAAATGAATATCGACAGAAACGGAAATATTTATGTAACACAATACTTTAATGACGTTTATGACAAGACTCATACTATTAAATTTAACAGTGATGGTGTTTACCTGGAAACTTTTTCTATTGTATTGAATGATTTTCAGTTCAATTCGAGGAATGAACGTATATCAACTGTACATTTGATGTATCAACCGGATCTCGGCCGTACGGTATTAACAGACGAAGAAATCCTGAGAATGCCTGTTAGGGATTTAGAAATACTTCTTGAGGTACAGGGCGGCATTACAGTATTAACAAAAACACATCCTGACACCGGTTCTTTTGCCGACTCTTCAGTATTCTCAGAAGAGGAAGTTCGTGGAATGTCTGTAAATGAAATCAGAAGACTACTCGAAACGGAAGGCGGAATTTCTGTAATTCGTTCAACTCCTCCGGATACTGGCCGCCTGGTATTAACAGACGAAGAAATCCTGAGAATGCCTGTTAGGGATTTAGAAAAACTTCTTGCCAGACTGGGTGGTATAACCTCATTAATCAAAACACCCAGAAACGGATCAGATGAAGCAGTCCTGATGATTGAAACAAATGCCGTAAAAAATCCGCATTTTGGAGGTTTCTCAGTATCAAGATACAGAGCAGACATATCTCTTTTGAACATATATGACACTGACCTTAATCATTCAGGACAGATCATCAGGCCGGCTATTCCTGTTACGGATATCAGGAACAGTTCTCTGCGAAGGTATTACTCAGATTTCAAAAGGCATATGAATTTCACTATTGATGAGAATGATAATGTATATGTTTATGATCCGCTGGGAGGTTTTCTGGAAAGATACGATCCGGCAGGTTTACTGCTTTTCAGATCATACTTAAGAGATGATATCCTCCCGGATTTTCCGGCTACTGAATCGCGCACCTGCCGCACAGCTGTCGACAGTAAAGAGAGGATATGGATACTCAGTGCGATCCGGCCGGAAACTCCTGAAGAAACGGATTCACCTAAAACCGAAACAGATATTTTTACACTGGATGTGTTTGACAGGGATGGTATATACCTGCAGTCGATCCCGCTGACTCATTACGCTTACAGTTTGAAGATCAGTGGAGACAGATTATATCTGTTCGATCCGGAAAGAGCCGTATCAGTTTATGTTTATAAAATAGAGGAATAATTTCAGAACTTCAGGACAGTATCTTTTTCAGTATTATCTTCGCCGTAAACCTTGTCCCAGACCGCTGTGTTTTCCATACAGAGATAAATAAAGGCATTCGGGGCTTTTGAGGCAAGCCATGATCTCATTTTCCGGAATATCTCCGACCTTACAGGTTGTATATACCTTAACTTACCGTCCCGGCATTGCACCATTTCATCATAAATAATATCCGTTTTCGGAAATCTTTCCTGGATCACTGTTTTTCCCGCTGGTGTATACCGCAGCACACCGAGGCTGATCCACAGAACATCATCGGGATTCACATAATCAAACATTTTTTCCGTTACTTCTTTATAGTCGTTTTCCCAGCCTTCATACCGGATGATGGGATCAAAATGAAATGCTATCTTATATCCTGCATTGTTGCATTTTTTTGCAGCATCAAGACGCTCAATAAGTGACGATGTTTTATATTCTTCCGTGTCTATTATTTTCTGCGGATTCAGCGACCATGAAATAACAGTTTTGCCCTGAGGATCGACTTTTAGCAGGTTCTCTGTGTAATTCCCTTTAGTTTTTAATTCGAGGAGAAAATTGTCGAACTTTGTGAAGAACGGAACCAGATTCAGGCTGAAATCCGTAATCTCATCCATCGCAAGTGAATCTGCAAGTTCACCGGTCCCGATACGGATATTGGAGTCACCCAGATCTTTGTATAGTTCTTCGACCTCTCTGAAGAAATCTTCAATATTTGTATTTACGGTAATATTTCTGGAATTAAGGTAGCCCTGAAGGTAGCAGTATGTGCAGTCAAAATGGCAGTTAATAGCAAGGTTTGCAACATAGTAGTTACAGCAGCATGCATCTTTTGTTCCGGGACACCGCTCAATGAAAGGTCCCCTGTTCCTCTGCAGAAACAGAGTCCGTTTCCCTTTAGTTACATTATCCATATCCGGTTTTTCACTTTTACCACCGGATATTTCCGGATTTATCACCTCATAACGGACATCAGGAAAACGGTTTAATACATTTTTTGTAATTTCATCATTAAGTGAAGCTTCATCAATACATATATATTCGGGTACAAAAGATTTCATTCATAACTTTCCCAATAACATACTATCATTTTTTCTTATCTTTCTTTTTGATAGCACTTATCTGATCATCCTTCAGCATAAATTCCAGCCCGGGGCTTTCCTCCTGAACAGTTTTCTTGAATTCACCGAATTCTATGGTAACACCGGGATTGATCTTATTATGAACTATGATCTTTGCATTTTTGGCTTTTTTAAGTTCCTCTTTAATTTCTTCTCTGGTATTTTTCAGAACTTCCACTTCGGCAGTCAGTTTATCTTTTACTTCGCTCAGGCTATTATACAATTCCTCCTGCTGATCTGTCAGGCCTCTCTTCAGGAGTCTGATCTTACTAAGAAGACCTAAAGCATGTTTCACTTTATTTGTATTAACATTATGGGTTTTTCTGTCATGATTGAAGGTTTTTATCTTCAATCTGGTGTTATGATTCATACCCACGATCAATCTTGTTTTTGTGTATGTCTGGCTTCCGACACTTTGAAGTTCAATTGATTCAAGTGCTGAAATTGCTCCGCCGATCGCACCTTTGTTACCGGCAATATCAACACTCCTGTCCGAAATGACATTACAGTGAAGAAGAGCCTCATTGACTATAACATTACCCTTACTTATAATATTTTGATTCTCAGCGAACTGGATAAGGACATCGCTTTCTGCAACAACTTTTCCATTTCCTTTACCAATAAATCCCCCTTTCAATTCAACTCTCCCTCCGGACTCAATTTCTGCATCTTCTACGACTCCTTCAACAGTTATATCGCTTTTAGACTTGACCTTGAATCCGCTTTTCACACTCCCCTTTATCAACACAGGACCTTTAAAATCGATATTTCCTGTGGAATAATCTACATCTCCTTCAATAACAACGACCGGTTCGATAGTCACTTTTTCATTCTTTATACTAACCGCACCTTCTACATTCGCGACAAGATGGCTTTTATTCTCTTTGGAGATCGATGTATTTAATCCTGCGAGATGAACTGCAGGTTGACCCGGTTCAGGAAGAAGTTTTTCTCCGATTACGTTCATCCCTTCAGTACCTTCGGTAGGAGGAATGAGCTCGGCTAATACATCTCCTTCGCTGAACTGCTGAATAAAACTGATCTCTTTAAAATCTACTCTGCCTTTCTCATCTTCCTGCAAAAACTCACTCGCCTCTGTTTTAAAATTATATTTTATGTACCCATCTTCGCCATCTTTTTGGGGCTTGCCTTTTGCGATCAGGACTTCCTCACCGAATTTCTCTTCATCATAAATTTTATTCAATTCATCATTATCAATTAACTCAAACTGTATATCTTTATCTTTCAATTCCTGTAAAATGATGTCCTTGGTCGGAACAGCCCCGTTTTCATCCTTATTTATTTTAATTTCACAGGATAGTTTATCCCCGGATATGATTATTTCAACGCCCTGTGTTAAAGAAACTGTTGTAACTTCAGGTTCATCGGAACTATCCTTTTCCTTATCTCCGGATTTTCCCTGAGAATCCTTTGATTCTTCAGTCTCAGTTACTTTATCTTCGTCTTCAGTTGGTTTGGCCGCCTGATCAGCAGTCTGAGTTTCTTCTTCTGAAGATGGTTTATCAGCCGCTGTTTCTGAAGGATTATTCTCTTGGTCCTGCCCGTTTTCCTTCTTTTCAGGCTCAGAATTAGTATTTTCTTTTTCAGTTTTCATATATTATTTGAAGTATCTTTCGTCAAACAGTTTCAGAAGATCCACGGTTGAAACAAGACCCACAACCTTTTCATCTTCAACAATAATTACTCTGTGTATCTTATTTTCAAGCATTATTTTCACCAGCTCTGCCACTTTTGTGTCGGGGCCGGTTGTAATTGCTTTTTTTGTCATTACATGTTCTACTGTTTCCTGTGAAGGTTCAGATCCTAACAGATAATCAAAATCCGGCAAATCGATGCTTGAATATTTCTCATGTTTCTGTTTGAGCAGAGAACTTAACTCTTTTTCAAGTCCATGAGTAACCATGTCTGTTTTTGAGATGATCCCTATTAATTTCTCACCGTCAAGAACAGGTACACCGCTGACATTTTTTGTGAGAAAAATCTCAACTAATTCCTGCAGCGTCGTTGATTTCTGGACACAAACAACGCTTTTTACCATAATATCTGCTGCTTTCACATCCATAAAAACTCCTTTATTAGAAAGAGCAATATCTCCAAAAACTCCTTATTAATCTCCTGACCTTTTTATTTACAGGAGATTTAATAAGGATTGAATTTTTTTTCTGTTCGATTCATTTTGTACTGCCTCACAAAATGAATCAAGCTCTTTTAAGTTTTTGAAATTTAGATTTGCTCTTATATTTTCCCCCTCAAACTCTCTGGGGGCGGAGAACACACCTGCGTTCAATCCTTTTAGTGATGATTCAATGGCTGAAAATTCTCTTTCCCTTTTTGTTAGTTCAGGTTTTCTAAGAGAATTCAGCCAATCTATAATTTTTGATTGTTTTTGACTGCTTGTGATCTTTGTTTCATTCAGTAATGACTGCAGGAACGGCATATTTAACAGATCCTTTACTGAAATAGCATCACGTCTGCAAATTTCAAAAACAAGTTCCGAAAACTGTCTAAGTTTTCCCCCGTGAATCTGTAATGTCCTGATCACTTCAAAAATATCCTGTCTGTCAACAGGATCAAATTTTAGTAAGTAAACCAGATTACCGGGGCTTAAATTCCACTTTACGATAAATGCTTTTAATTCTTCTTTCAGACTAAAAATCTTTGGCAGAAAATCAAGAGTTTTGAATCCACCGGGCAGATCAACTTCCGAAAGATATTTCTTAGCAATTTCAGACCTGTCTGTTCCCATATCCTTCAGCACACTGAAAATCCCGGCGATCTCAATCAGGTTGAATTTTCTGCCGGAAATATTATCAAAAAAAGCAATATCAAATATCTGATCCTTTTTATATTCCCCGTCTAAGATAATATAAGCGGGAATTTGTTTAAAATTCAGTTCTTTTACTGCAGCCAGTCTTTTTACACCACATATCAGCAAATACCTGTTATCAGATTTTGCTGTCAGAACCGGATTCACAATTCCTATGTTTTTCACAGAACCGATTAACTTCTCATCTTTCTGTGGATATGAAAAAACCGAAATAAATTCAGGCACTTCAATCTTGTCAATTTCAATGAGCCCGGCTGTCTTAATGCTGTTTTCAGGAATACTTTTCAAAACACAACCATTTATTATATTTCACTCTGTATCCAGAATGCATTTTTTATATGATTTATTTCATGTTTGCCTTTTTGGTGAAGCTTTACACCAATAACATCAAATCTGCAGTCCATATCTATACAATTTTTCTGCTGAATATACATCTGAGCAACTTTGTTTATTTGTTTTTGTTTTGCAAAATTTACACGCATTTCCGGTGAAATATCATGATCTGTACTATTAGTTTTAACTTCTATAAAAACCAGTTGATCCTCATCTTTTGCTATAATATCTATTTCTCCTCTTAATGCCCGGAAGTTCTTCTCTAATAACTTCATTCCCGCTTTTTTAATGTATTTACGGGCAATTTTCTCACCTGTTTCACCGATCGCTTTTTTCATTTCATTAATATCAGAATGGTATCTCAGTCTGCTGAGTAAGGAAATTCCCGCAAAAAGTCCTGCGGTGAAATTCCGTTATACCATATTTCTTTATCGCTTTAATATGAGTTTTTGATGCATATCCCTTGTTATTCTTAAAATCATACATCGGGAATCTTTCATGAAGATTTATCATGATCTTATCTCTTGTCTCTTTAGCAATAATTGATGCAGCAGCAATTGAAAATGATTTCGAATCTCCTTTAACTATCGTTTCACTTGGCGCTTTTAGTTTTGGAGCCCTGTTGCCATCGATCAAAACATATTCCGGAACGACCGTCAGATTCTCAACAGCCATTTTCATTGCTTTCATCGTCGCATTCAGTATATTGATCTTATCGATCTCAGTGTGCCCGATGATACCTACTCCAATATCCACTGCAGTAGATCTGATCTTCTTAAAAAGCTCCGCTCTTTTTTTGGGAGTGAGCTTTTTTGAATCATCTATACCTTCCGGTATGTCTTTAACATGGTCAAAAACAACAGCAGCGGCAACAACCGGACCTGCCAATGGACCTCGTCCCGCTTCATCAATTCCGGCAATTCTCAGAATATTCCGGTTCCAGAGATCCTTTTCAAATTGGTCCATAATCACTAAACTAAAGATAGATATTTAAGCAATATCAATAACTCTTAAAAATACAATATCATCCATCTAAGAAAGATACTGTTATATTATTTATATTAAAATAGTAAAACGAAATCAACATGTATTTTTTTAAATACTTTACCATTTAAATATTATGAAATTAATTTAAAATATCAACTTATTTTAATTCATTTTTACCTGTGATCCAAATGTTTTCCCCATCTGAGATCAGCACAATAGCACCCATAATATCTGTCCTGAATATTTGTATGTCTCTTTTTTGCAGGTTTTCAATTGTATTTTCCGAGGGATGTCCAAATGGATTGTTCCGACCGGCAGAGATCACAGCATAACGAGGATCAGCATATTCGATAAATTGAGTGTCTGAAGAGTAAACCGACCCATGATGGGCTATTTTCAGAACATCGCTTTTCAGCAGTGAACCGAGATCATTTACCAGGTCTTTTTCTATCATTGAACTTATATCTCCCGTTAAAAGTATGTTCACTTCACCATACTTTATCAATAAAACCATTGACCTGTCATTTATGCTTGATGAATTATTATCCGGTCCGGGTGATAAAATATAGATCCTGAACAGATCACCCGAACCGATCCTGTCACCCTGCTTTACAAGTCTTTTTGGAATGTTTCTTTCTAATGCGTTCCTGTTCATTTCATCTGCAATATTGAAATTATCTGAATCCACAGCTTCATAGAGCGTATCCACTTTCACTTTTCTTACTACACTTTTTATTCCACCCAGATGATCTATGTTGGGATGAGTTATAAGTATCCCATTCAGATGTCTGATCCCCGCGCTGCGCAGAAACGGAATAATCACACTTTCTCCGGAATCTCCGGTTTCCCAGGCATCACCTCCATCTATCAGCCAGTTCGAACCATCCGGGAAGGATATTACCGCCGCATCAGCATTCCCTACATCCAGAAATGTCATTTTTAGATTTCTTTGTGGAGTATTGAAGAGTATCCCATAAAGGGTAAATAATGCTGTCACTGAGAGAATTAATTTCCATTTATGCCTGATATCTTTTTTTACAGAACTCATAACAAATAAGAACAATAAAACACAGAATAACACATAAATTAATTCGTCCCGGGCAATTGAGAGATTGATCCAGTCAAATCCGGATATTATCTTATTTAATTGTATGAGATTTGCTATAAAAAAATCATTAACCTCGCTGAAAATACTGATAAGCCATTGTCCCAGACCATTGAACAGTAACTCAAAGAATCCCAAACCGACAATAATTCCTGTGACCGGGATGTATAATATACTTAAGATCACACTGACAGGAGCCAGAAAGTTAAAATGATAAGCAAGGAGCAAAGATGTACCAAAAAATGCACCGAATGATAAAATGATAAATTGGAATATCCGGAAAATCAGGGTGTTATTTTTTATTACCTCAACAAATCTGGTCTCCGACATCATATTATTATAAATGTTAGATAAGTAGTTTATTCCGAGGACAGCCGATACAGAAAGCTGAAATCCGGGATCGAACAGGTCTCCCGGATCTATCATAAGGATCATTAATGTTGTTGCCCCGATAATGTTTAATGTATCCCTACGTTTCTGGATACAAATCCCGAAAAGATAAATTACAATAAAAATCCCCGCTCTCATTATCGGAGGTCTCAATCCCGTTATGAACATGTAAAATATTATTACAGCAAACAGAAGACTGTATTTAATTTTATTTGGCAAATATAGAAATGAAAACAGCACATAAAGAATAAAGAATATGAAACCTACATGCAGTCCAGATACTGCCAGAATATGGAAAGTACCGGTCTCTTTGAAACTATTGAGAGTTTCTCTCTCCAGACCGGTTCTTTGACCAAGGAGAACAGCCCGTAAAAATTCCAGTTCCTGACCGGAGTGGTAGTTCTCAATTATTCCTGAAAGATAATCTCTCAAAGGTAAAATAATATATTTGAAAAGAACATTTCCGTGTTCCGACTCATAAATATCATAACTCATACCTGAAGGCACGTTCAACTCAGCAAAAACTTCATTCCTTTCAAGATATTCTGCATAGTCAAAACCACCGGGATTTCTTTCTCCGGGAGGTCTGGAAATAAATCCTGAAACAGTAATCTTATCCCCGTATTTAAGTTCTTTTTTTTGATTTTTCAAATTGATCAGAACCTTACCGGAAGATGGAAAATATATCCTGTCTTTCACCTTTACGGATAGAGGATTTGTTATAACCTTAACACTTCCGTCAATATAATAGTCAGGATCTTCTATCCATCCTTCCAAAACCGAATAAGAATCAAAGATATTCAGGTTTGTCAGGTTATCCGGATCCTGTTTCTCAACAATTTCCATCTGAAATCTCAAAAATCCCAGGCAAACCACGAGACAAACCAAAAAGAAATGTTTCATCAAAACATTTCTTGAAATTACATGAGAAATTAGAAGTAAAAGAAGGATCAGAGAAGAATAAATCATGGAAAACCGGACAGATAAGTTAAGAAATGCGGCTAAAAATATTCCGCTGCCAAACAGAACAGATGTCAGAAATGCAGGACGGTTTTTGAACATTTTAATAAATCAGCTGAGGTTGACTTTCAGTAAACTTATTATTTTACGTCTATAAATATTAAAATAATCATTCCGGCACAAAAAAGCACAATATATACGAGTACAATAAATTACACTCTTATTTTAATTTGATTAAAATCCTCTTTCTTTGGAGACTTTTGAATATGCATCCTGGATTTTCTGAAATTTCTGTTTGGCGAGTTCTGTAAAATCTTTTCCCAGGTGTGAAACTTTATCCGGGTGGTATTTCTTGACTTTTTCACGGTAGGCTTCTTTGACCTCCTCATCGTTCGCATGGGGACTGACCTCAAGCACGTCAAAGCTGTCATCAAACTGTGTAATATTCATTTCCTTCTTAATATACTCATGATCAGAAGGATTGATACGCAGGTAATTTGCGATCAGTTGTATACGTTCGCGTTCTTCATTTTTAAAGATCCTGTCCGACATGGCCACTGCATATAAAACTCTCAAAAGCATTAACTGTTCCGAATAACCAAGCATTCTTCTCGTATCCTCGGTTATCAGTTTCAGATCGAGTTTTTTGTTCGCCGATTCCCGGATCAGGTTCTCTATGACCATCTCATCATGACCGGTATATCTAAATGTTTTTGCGCAAAAATTCTTAATAGTATTTACTTCATTCGGATGTATCTCTTTGTCTGCCTTGGCGACACTTGTTAACAGAGCAACCATATTTGAAACAAATACAAATTCTCTTACTTTTGGATTTTGTGAAGGATCCCCGGATAAACCTGCGCGTCTTTGCCTTCCGGACACTTCCTTAGTACTGTCAAATACATTTCCAAGCACTCCACCTACAATAGCACCTAAAATACTATGGGAGAAAAAAAGTCCGGCTGCCGCACCGATTATCGTTCCGCTGAATTTTTTTGACATCCCTTACTCCGAATTCCCATTCATTAAATCAGTCATACTTTCAATAAACTTTTACGAGTTCAAAAAACCTATAGTTTCATAAAGCAAATTCTTCTCCGCATTTCGGGCACCTGCCTGGATCACCGTTAAATTCATGTCCGCAATTCGCACATGCATTCTCAAAGACCAGTTTATCTTCAAGAAGTATCTTTTCCGCCTCTTTTGCCTGAACGATCGGCACCATTAATGAATAACCGAGTGAATGATGAAGCCGGTAGCTGACCGAACCGTCATTCATAACACAGTAAATCCCTTTATCCTCCAGGGCAAGTTTTGCAGGTTGCAGAGACTCAATTATTGTGTCTGAAGCAATAATCACCCAGTTGCCGACGAATGCGTAGTGGTCATCATCGTCACAGATAAATTTTCCGCTTATATCCTTCGCGCACTTTTTACAGAAAGGCTTCCCGCAGACCATACATGCAAAATCGGTCATTTTATCCGAATGATTAGAGCATGACCTCTGACCTGTAAGTATATAACCGCACTCAATACAGAAATCTTCCCCGGCCGGTATTGCCACATTACAGTTTCCGCAGATCTCAACTTTATCGCTGCCGGACAGATACGACTTTTCAAGGTCGATCTTTTCCAGATCTTGACCACAGCTCCAGCAGAATTCCCCGTCTTTGATATTATCCAGACCGCAGTTAAGGCATTTTTTCCCGGTAGACCTGTCATTATAACTTGGTTTCAAGATAATTCCGCAATCGGAACATTTAATTGCAGAATCTACATATTCAACTCCACACTTAGAACAATACGGCATAAAATATCCTGATTTTAATTCTCAAAATGGTGTTCTTCTTCCGGGCTCCTGTCGGCAATTAATTTTAACGCATGTGGAAGAATAGGAAGCAGAATTTCAACATTTTCTTTCACTGCTTCCGGCCGTCCCGGCAAATTTATTATTAAAGTATTATTTCTAATACCGGAAATCGCCCTTGACAAAGCGGCATAAGGCGTGGATTTTACTGAATTTGACAATGTAAGAATATCAATCCCGGGAGTTTTTTTCTGAAGTACCATTGCCGTAGCTTCAGGCGTTACATCCCTGGGACCGAATCCCGTACCCCCGGTTGTCAGGATCAGATCTATATCCCCTCTGTTTACGAAATGCATCAATGCACCCTTGATCACATCCAGATCGTCCGGAAGTATCTTGTGTTCCAGAACCTGATATGCCTCCGGGGGAAGCGATGCTTCAACCATAGGCCCGCTATCATCTTTCCTTTCTCCGGAAAAGCAGCTGTCGCTTATTGTGAAAACTACTGTATTGAACATATTAGCACCAAATTTAGTTTTGTATACGAAATTACAGTTTTTTTTAAAAAAAGCAAGAGGATTTATAATTAGTATGAATTTTTGCCGGTCTGCTCCATTTAGTTTTTTAATTCCACTTTCACCTTACCTCGTACTGAATTACACAAGAATATTGATTCGGCATTGATAATATCGTCCGGATACATTACTTTTTCCCTGACTTTTCTGTTCTTTATCAGGTTCTCCCTGAAAATTCCCGGAAGCAAACCGCATGATACCGGAGGAGTTAAGAATTCCCCTTCTTTCTCAATAATAATATTGGATATTGCCCCTTCTGTCACTTCTCCTCGTTCATTAAGAAATAACACATCATAAAAACCAAGTTTACTGATCCTGGAATACTCTTCATCATATAGTACCCTATTCGTGGTTTTATGATATTGAAAAATATTGTCTGAGTTTATTCTCTTCCCGGATATCATTATAAACTTATTTTCGGAATCTTTCAATCTGATCTTCTGGGATTCAAATTCCAATCCCCCCGAAATAGTCAGCAAAACACGTACTCTATAACAGTTATCTCTCTCAAAATTACATGACTTTTCGAATTCAGTAAGATTTTTCATTATCCGGGATCTGTCATATTTAAAATCAAAATATTCTGCCGAACGGCACATTCTACGTATATGCTCTTTTAAGAAGGTATACCCATTTTCCCATAAGACCGTCTCCAATAACCTAAACTCCGGATACATCTCTGTAAGAAATTTTGCTTTCAAAAGACATTCTTCGTATTCTGATTTCGGATCGGAATCAGCTACTATTCCGCTTCCTATTCCAAGTGTCCCTTTATCCCTTTCGATCTCAACTGTGCGTATCGGGACATTAAAAACAGCCCTTTTACCCGGAAAAATAATTCCGACAGCACCGCAGTATACTCCCCGGGAATTTTCCTCGTTATCTTTAATGATTTTCATAGATCTTATTTTCGGGGCGCCGGTAACCGATCCGCACGGGAAAATATTATTGAAAATATCAAAATATGATGTGCTCTTTTTAAGCCTTCCCTTAACGGTTGATGTCATCTGAAAAAGTGTGTCATATTTTTCAATATTATATAATTGGGGTACTGTTATCGATCCGGATTCACAGATCTTCCCAAGATCATTTCTTATCAGGTCAACGATCATCGTATTTTCTGCCCTGTCTTTTTCACTGAGAAGAAGTGCCTGCCTGTTAATTTTATCCTCATTGGTATTTTTCCCTCTTTTGATCGTCCCTTTCATGGGTTTCGAGGTTATATCCATGCCATTCCTTTTAAAGAACAATTCAGGAGAAAATGACAGAACATACTTGTTGTCAAATTTCAGGAATGCACTGTATGATACCTTCTGGCAATTCGAAAGAGATCTGTACAGGTTATAAGCGCTTCCCTGGAATGAAAAGTTACATCTTGCAGTGTAATTTACCTGATATACATCTCCTTTTTTTATGTAATCCAGGATGGAATCGACTGAGTGTTTATATTCTTCTTCTATTATGCTTAATTGAAGGTCTTTTATCTCGAATTTCTTTTCTGAAGATGACTTCGGCAGCTGCTCACTATTATTGACAAACACACCTTTTCTGTGATCAAATTCAACGGCTTTATTAAATACACAAAAACTCATAAAAGGTGAACTGCTTATTGGATTGTCTTGAACTATTTCCTGAAAAGCCTTATCGAGGTAATAACCGGTTTCGTACGAAATAAATCCTGCGATAAAATTGTTTTTCGAGTACTTTTCAATTTTGTCAAATGCTTCTCTTAATTCTGTTGGATTAATAACGGTAATAATATCGATCGGATCATAAAATATGTAGCTCTTATAATTTGACCTGTCAAATTTCTTTGTCTCGAACTGAAACAGATATTTCTGTTTATTTATGAACTCTTCGGAAATCCCGGGTAAATATTTATAATTTTTCATAACAGGCTGCAGGGAATACATAAAAAGATTTTCAGAATATAATAAACCAGTGTAATTATGCAAGGTTTTATTATAGAATCTTCATTCAATTTAATACATTTTTAAATTGTTATCACAAAGTATCATTTTTATTATGAAATAATATTTTATTTCCTTATATTAGGTTAATATTCACCAATTATATATGCTTTATGTTTCTGACTACTCACGCTTCAGCCGGATTTCTGCTTGGGACAGTTTTTCAGAATCCTGTTTTGTCTTTTTCAGCAGGTATGTTATCTCATATTATGATGGATATGATACCCCATGACCGAAAAGACGAGCATGTCCGGGATTATCCTAAAGATAAGCTTCCCGAAAAGAAAATGTTGAAATACAGGACAAAAGTGAGCCTGCTGGATTCAGCAATTGTTTTGATTATTATCTGGTACGGATGGTATTTTAATACCAATAATCTGAACAATACAGGTTTTCCGCTCAGCATCTATGCCGGAATCTTTGGTGGATTACTGCCGGATGTGATAACATCTTTAGTGTTTTTCTATGATAACCGTTTGTTAAGAATATATCACAAATTTCATTTGAATATTCATTTTGTGATATCTAAATTATCAGTTCCCAGAAAAATATCGATAACTTATCAGTTCTGTCTTTCAATTTTATTAATTTATTTGTCACATCAAATTATTTAAACAGGAAGATCAATGACACAAAAAAGAACAGAAGCCGGGAATGTAATCTTCGAATTGAGCATCGACATCATTGAGGCTCTCGATGCAGAAACCGGATTATGCTATATCGAATCAGCAGCCGGTCAGTTTTCCGTAATACCGGCAAAAGGATCAGAAACTGACGGATCAACGATTGATCAATCCATCCCCATTAAGGATTTCAAAAATTTCATCGGGAATGATTTGAACCCGGTTCTATATTTTGACAACACTCCGATCTTCAAAAGGTCACAAAAAAAAAGCGGCAAAAATTCAATAGTATCTAACGGGATAATATTCCCTATCAGGTCTAACGACAAATTTACCGCAGCAATTGAGATATTTAATATTTCTGAGGATAAGATCAGTTCAAAAAAACTCCTGAAAGCGATCCATTCGCTCGCTCAGAAAACATTTGATGCCTGGAAACATCTGCAAAAAATTGAAAATAATGGCATAAAAGACAGGAATCATTCCACATATGAAACCAGAATTGTGGGAGAATCTTCTGCAATTCATGAACTAAGAACCATGATCTCAAGAGTTGCGGCAACGAACAGTACGGTTCTCCTGAAGGGTGAGACCGGTACCGGTAAGAATATCATGGCAAAGAGCATTCATGAACAAAGCTCAAGGAAGGATATGCCTTTTATTAAGGTGAACTGTGCTGCGATCCCGGAAAACCTTCTTGAGAGTGAACTGTTCGGTCATGAAAAAGGAGCTTATACCGGAGCTCATCAGCGAAGGATCGGGCGCTTTGAAAGAGCTCACCTTGGTACGATCTTCCTTGATGAGATAGGCGAAATCCCCTTAAAGCTACAGGTGAAATTACTCAACGTTCTTCAGGATCGTGAAATCGAAAGGCTTGGAGGGACACAGCAGATCCAGGTGGATACAAGAGTTATAGCCGCAACCAACAAGAACCTGGATCTGGCAATTGAAAAAGGTGAGTTCAGGGAAGATCTGTATTACAGGTTAAATGTTCTTCCGATAACTATCCCAAATTTGAATGCAAGAATTGATGATATCGAGCCTTTAACACAGCATTTTATTGTAAAAATGAACGAAAAGCTCAACAGGAGGTTTGAGGGTATTGTTGATGAAGCCATGTTTTTGCTGAAGAATTACAGCTGGCCGGGAAATATCAGGGAACTGGAAAATGTCCTTGAGCGGGCAATGGTTCTTGGAGCAGGACCTGTTATACAACCGAATGATCTGCCGCAGGATATTTTTGGGATACTTGACAAGGTACGGCAGCCGAAACAGGCATTCCAGCTCCGTGACGGCAAAAAAACACTGTGGGAAGTTGAAAAAGGCATTATCGAACGGGCTTTACGCGAGCTTAACTGGAATCAGTCAAAAGTAGCCCGGTCACTCGGTATCACAAGAAATCATCTGCGGTACAGGATAAAAAAATTCGGAATTTTAAAACCGGAACCGGTATAAACTTAAGATATTTATTTTCATGAAACTATCCTATCGAAAATCACTCTTAACATTTCTTGTCATTTTCATATATACTGGCGGCTATTCTCAGTCTATTAAGAATTTCACTCTGGAGCAGATAACCGGAATGGCGTTCCCTTCTCAGCTTGTTTCCGCTGCTGACACCGACATGATCGCATGGATCACTTATGAAAAAGGCAGAAGAAATGTCTATACAGCCGAAAGCCCTGAATTTGAACCTGTCCGTCTGACCTCATACACCGAGGACGACGGTGAAGACCTGATGTTCCTGCAGATTTCTGCGGATGGATCGGCAGTAATTTATGTGCGCGGAGGTTTTCCGGACAATGAGGGGTATTCCCCGAATCCGCTAAGCCTGCCGGAAAGTAATAAACAGACCGTCTGGGCTGTCAGTACTTCAGGAGGCGAGCCCTTAAAGATCGCAGAAGCAAAAGATCCCAAACTTTCGGAAAACGGTCGATCAATAATATTTGTCGAAGACGATCAATTGGTAGAAGTATCATTTGACCTGACAAGGAAACAAACTGAAAGAAACCATCTTTTTACGGATAGAGGAATAATTGAAGATATTGTCTGGTCACCGGACGACATGAAAATTGCCTTTGTAAGTTACAGAAAAGACCACAGCTTTATAGGTATTTATGACAAACAAAGCCAAAATTTAAATTGGATATCTCCCTCAACAGATCATGACGGAAGACCGGTTTGGTCACCTGATGGAAGTCAGATCACTTTCTTCAGGACTCCCGGTAATGCATCATTTACACCCTTCTCGTTTCCTGGTGGACATATGCTGGAAATATGGGTATCGGATATAGAAACAGGTGAGTCCGGAAGAATATGGTATCCTCCAGAAGATTCGGGATTTAATGCTTTTGACAATTTGACCTGGGTAGACCGGGAATATATTATCTTTTCCGCCGAAAAACCAAAATGGAAACACTTCTTTTCGGTACGGGCTGGGGGCGGAGAAGCAAAAGACATTACACCCGGTGAGGGATTAATCGAGCATTTCAGCATCTCTTCCGATAGAAAAAACCTGTTTTACAGCTCAAATATTAACGATATCGACAGAAGACACCTCTGGAAAACAAGTATAACCAATAGCGATCCCGAAAAACTGACCGAAGGCAGCGGAATTGAAACTTTTCCCGTGATCCTTTCTTCAGGTGAAAGCCTGGCATTCATGAACTCTAATTATAAACAGCCTCAGACAGTTTCGATCTTTTCAACTGAAACTGAAGAATTCACAAATATCTTCCCGGAGATCCAACCAGATTTCCCGAAAGATCAGATTGTTGAACCTGAACCGGTTATTATTTTGTCATCGGACAGTCTAAAAATTCACTGTCAGCTTTTTCTCCCTAAAAACCTTGATAAGACCAGAAAACACCCCGCTATCCTTTTTGTTCACGGGGGACCGGAAAGGCAGATGCTTCTCGGCTGGCATTACCTTGATTATTATAATTTCACTTATGCATTTAATCAGTACCTGGTTAATAACGGATATATTGTTCTTTCAGTAAATTACAGAGGCGGGATCGGATACGGAAGGAGCTTCAGACACGCTGAAAAGACCGGACCCAATGGTGCAGCGGAATACGAAGATGTCCTTGCGGCAGGAAAATACCTCAAATCACGAAACGATGTTGATCCTGACCGTATCGGGATCTGGGGAGGTTCATACGGCGGTTTTCTGACTGCAATGGCTTGCGCAAAAAATCCGGATATTTTCGCAGCAGGAGTTGACCTGAACGGAATTCATCTCTGGGATACAGAAGATATTAATCCAAAGACAGATTCTTTCAAGTCGTCAGTTGTTGCTTACGCCGGTGGCTGGACATCTCCTTTACTGCTCGTACACGGTGATGATGACAGGAACGTGGAGTTTTCCCAGACAACCAGGTTTGTACAACTGATGCGAGCAAACGGAACATATTATGAGCTTCTGGTTTTCCCGAATGAAGGACACGATTTTCTGCTGTATAAGAACCTTCTGAAATTTTACGAAACATCTGCTGATTTTTTAGACAGGTTTATAAAATGATATTATTCGGAATCACTTAGTTCATTTTAAGGTTTAATAGACAACAATAATAAGGCAGAATATTAAATGAAAAAACCGTGGGAAATGACGGAAGAGGAATTCAGTATTCCTCTTTTTAAACATATATCGGGTTCTGCTCCGATCGAGGATAAAAAATTCCTTAAAATGTGCATAAAGTGGCATGATTTTATGATCAAGCATCTTGATTCAAAGGAGAAGAAAACCGGGATAAAAACAGAATATCCATTAAATCTTCATGAAGAGTTAATAAAATGGGCTATTGAAAAGCGAAAGAAGATCCCGGATGAGGTTATGGAGGAATATCCTCATCTTAAAGACCATAAATAAAACAGGGCAGTTTAACTGCCCTGTTTTATTTATTATTTAAATCAGATCATTTCTTTTTCTTAATGAACGGTACACCCTTGACCATCCAGTCGGGTGCGGGTTTATCTTTCAGATAATGGTCAATAAATTCCCGTGTACGCTTCTGAAAATCAAGCTGATTCTCCGGTTTCCGGAGACCGTGACCTGCTCCCGGGTAAGAAAGAAAGATTACTTTCTTACCGTTGAACCTGAGGGCATTATAGAATTCAACTGCCTGCAGCCATTCAACCGAACCGTCTTCCGTACCGTGCATGAACATTAGCGGAGTATCCATTGTTCTTGCATTAAACACTGCCGATTCATGCATATAGAGTTCAAGGTCATCATAAGGATTCGTACCGAATCTGCCCTGACCGTAAATATCATATCTGTGCTGATTAGTCCCGCTGCTTTTCCACAGCTGGTTAAAATCGGCGACGAGATCTGTTGCTCCTGCCCCGTAGACAATCGCTGCGAACATTTTTGACTGAGTTGAAATATAAGCTGAACCCTGTCCGCTGAAACTGTGGCCGTGCAGACTTACACGGGCTGGGTCGGTATATCCCATATCGATACATTTCTGGACTGCCGCTTCAATACATTCAAGCATATCCGAATGTGTATAACCGGTTCTCAGGTGGATATCCGGCTGCATTACGAGGTATCCGTCACTTACCATACCGGCAAAATTCGGCGAACCCGCTCTTCTCGGCGCTTGATACCTGTGCAGATTCTGAGAATTCTTCTCATAATAATTAACATGCATCGGCAGCCTCTGCCCTTCCTTATAATCCTCTGGTATCGCAAGAGTACCCTGCAGGCGCACACCGTCTTTATTTTCAAAATCAAATAATATCCTGTATCCCCATTTGTAGTTTGCCTGCTGAGGATTGGCATCGGTCATTCTTTTTGGAAAAGAGAATTTGGTATCACTGATATAATAATCCGGAAAATCCTTATATGTTTCGATCGTTAACATAAACTTATCTGCGTTTTTGGGTTTTGTCAATCGGCCGAAATTTTTATCCTCATAAATAAGTTTTTCAAGATTGCCATCTTTCAGCAGATAAAAACCCGCTTTTTTTGTCCATTCCCCATATGCCGTCAGCAGCATAGGTTTGGTCAGATCGATGAACCGTTCTTCCCTGTCAAGGTTTACATAACGGAAACGGATCTCTTCCTTGTCACCAAAACCCTGGGTAAGGCAGGTTGCCGGATCACCATTTAAAGGCTGAAGCCAAAGGTCATATTTGTGAGTTAATATGACATTTTTACCATCTTTTGTCCAGCCTGTTACTCCATGCGCCGGTTTTTCACCCGGATGGTCATAATCTGTATTTACAAAACTGACCGGTGCATCTTTTGTCAGGTTGACTTTTTTCTCTTTATCTATTACATAGTCCCAGACCTGTCCGTCCTCCCAGTACAAATAATGCTTGCTGTCGGGTGACAATCCCATGGTACGTCCCTGAGCTTTAAAGATCAGCTTCCTTTCACCGTCTTTGGTATTTACACGATAATAATCGGTCTGCGATTCTTTCCAGTCAGAAATATAGTCAATATTATCCTGGCCGATTCCCCACTTACCGTCCCTTGTAAGCGAGATCCTTCTCATCCTGTCATCAGTCAGTTCAACAAATCTTTTGTCTTTAATATTTATTGCGGACTGAAAAGTGAAATTTCTGTCCCTGCTGGCCTGGACCATCTGTTGAGCCTGGATCCTGTCATCAGCCCAATGCCATATATCAACATCTGCAACCGGTTTGGCATCAGGTCCTTTTTTCTCAGGCTCTTTATCCTGCTCTTTTATACCGAAGAATAGAAGATTAAGGTCTTCACTCCATGACAGCCCGCTTTTTTCACTTATGACGCGGTCTTTCGGGAAATCGAACATATCAGCCGGTTTGAATTCGTGTCTCTTCGGAGGCATTTTGTCAAAATCCGTAAATCCTAAAATCGTATTAACTCTCTCAACAAAACCCTTTTCCTTGTCACCCTTCAGTACTGCAAGAGCTGTCCCCTCTTCATTCCAGGTAAGTTGTGAGTACAGCAGGTTCTCGTTGTCGAGAGGCAGTCTTACACCGGTATCCAAAAATATTGTATAAAGGCCGTTACCTGTTTTATCCGCTGCATCTACCGTCCAGACAAGAATATTTCCCGGTTTATTGAAACTGAAACTGCCGACACTTCCCAGAAGTTCTTCATAATCCTTCTCAAGATATCTCAGGATAAGGTCAGTCCCGCTATGTTTGGCATCCTCATCTGATTTACTTTTTTTAACTACAAAGTATTTTGATCCCTTTGAGAACCGGAAACTTGCCGCATTATCCCAAGACAGCTTCTCGCCGGTTTCGAGATTCATTAATTCGGCTTTTCGAGGCACCGGTTTCTTATCCGTCCTGAGTTTTTCCGCCTCTTTAAAACCGACACTGACATTATATGCAAGCCATTTGCTGTCATCAGAAAAAACAGGTCCGGTTGCAAACTCTATCACATGTTCCTTCTCTCCGTCGATCTCTTTCACATACATAGTATCACTGGTCTCAAATTTCCGGTAACCGTAGGTCATCCATTCACCGTCATCTGACATTGCCGTTGAAGTTACACTTCGCCAGATCGTGTACTCTTCTATTGTGAGCACTTTCTTATTATTGACCTGACCAAAAACAACCTGTACGGAAAGCAGCAGGATCACTATTGTGATAAAAAGTAAACCTTTCTTAGAGTCTTTCATAAAACCTCCAATTTGTTTTATGTATATTTGATTATTTATTTATAATTGTTCAAAGTATGTTTTGGCCGGTATTATTATAGAAGATTTTATAAACGGATACATTAAAATATAACCGAATATTCAATATTAAAAATGTTTAAGATAAAAGCAAAATAAAATTGTCCCACAGAAAATATTATTTCTATATAATATAATTTATTTTCGAGCCAGAAAATCAAGTATCAGATCTGTAGTTTCCTCCGGGTATTCTTCATGAGGCATATGACCGCAATTATCAAATACATGTACTTCCGAATCAGGAAGCTCACTATTAAATTTATGAGCCTGCTCAACAGGCAGAAGCAGATCATTTTTTCCCCATAATATAAGGACTGGTATTGAGATGCTGCTGAATTTATCAAGATACTCCGAATGATTATCCGGAATTATACAGCGTGCGGTCTTTTTCATCGAATTTACAATTCCGGGTAGCTTAAATAATTCTGCGTATAAGGATATCTTCTCCTCTTTGATCTTCTTTGGATCGTAATAAACTCTTTTCAACGATACTTTTGAAATGAACCTCGGCGGGAAAAGTCCAAAAAACAGAACACCGACAAGAGGTTTTCTGAGCAGTCTGATAAATACCGGCAGTTTGCTTAAGTATCCGGCACTGTTGATAAGAACCAGATTTTTCAGCAGGGATTCTCTGCCCTCATCAAGCAGTTTCATTACTGTTAGCAGGGCAACACCTCCGCCGAACGAGTGACCAATAATAGTCAGGTTCTTCAAATCATAATTCTTGATAATTTCAGTAATTATATCCGCCTGATCAACAGGAGAATAATTATCATCATTCGGCTTTGAAGACAGACCGAATCCTTTCAGGTCAACAAGAAATATCCTGTACTTCTCTGCGATCCTGTCCTTGATCCAGGTCCATGTCTGGATCGATTCCGAAAATCCATGAATGAAAATAATACATCTGTCTCCTTCACCGTATTCCTCATAATTTATCAGAACGGTATCAGAGTATTTAAAAGTCTTCCCTTTTCTCATATTCTATGTCAATATTATATTAATACTGTCTTTTCATTTTTTGCACTTCATTGTAAATTATTTCAACCAGTGAAGCCTCGTTTTCTTCAAACTGAGCTTTTATATCTTCCAGACTGCTACCTCTGCTTGACAGAGCCATAATTTTTTCCTGTCTGCTTTTCATCTGATTTATATAGTTCCTTATATCCTGAGGCGTCTGATTCTCAGCATGCCCACTTGAAAAGACCTCAGCATCTAATGTTTCGAGCATTTTTGTCAATGTTTTTACCTGTTCAAAAGAATTGCCTCCTTTATAAGCATGTATCAAAGGAGTTCTTCCAACAAATATCTGATCACCCAAAAAAGCAGCCTTCTCATCGGGGAAGTATACAACCGCATCACCTGTTGTATGTCCGACTCCGAAATACCGCAGTTCAATCTTCTTTTTTCCCATATATAGGTCCATTTTATCTGTAAAAGTAACCGATGGAACAAAAGGTAACAGTTCTTCATTTTCCCATTGTGATGGTTGGTCGTTCCTGCCGGGGAGGAAAAAATCCTTCCTGCAGTTCTCATGAGATATAACCGTAACTCCATCAGGAAGATAACGGTTACCCCCTATATGGTCACCGTCACTGTGTGTATTGATAAGGTATTTAACAGGTTTATCAGTTATCTTATTTATTTCTGCAAAGACCTGGTCTACTGAACTCTGATTAGATTTTGAATCAACAAGCAGAACAGACTCATCACCAATGTAGACACCCCCATTCGCCCCTGATCCGCCTTTTATCACGTAAAGTCTGTCAGAAATTTTTTCCAACTGCACAGGAGATGCCTGTCTCCCTTGGCCAAATAAGGTTAAACTAAAAACCAATAATAGGATTGTCAGAATAAATATCTTTCGCATAATTATACCTCAAAGAAATTATGATATGAAATTAATTAAGGTAAGCATTTTAAGGTTAATAAAGATAATAGTATAAATTGCGAAATAAATCAAGAGTTAAAACATGAATAAATATAAAAATGCCCTTATTGAGAAATAAGGGCATTTGCGGCATAATACAGGGGCTATGATGGTGGATATCGCAGAAAAAATTTTATATATTCTAATTTGAAATATTTATAGGAATTGTCTCCTGAGATAACAAAATTCCGTTAATACTGAAAACCATTATCCTGTAATATTCAAAAGAATCTCCTTTATTAACTAATTTCAGGATTCCTTTCTTCATGGAAAACTTAATCGAATCATTTAATTTTACAATTTCCCCTTTTTCATTAAACTCAACATTATGAGAACTTACAAAGGGTTGTTCAATATTATCTGTTTTTGCAGCAAAGACCAGCTGTCCTGACATAATATGCATCGGAGAATCTTCTTTAAATATTCGCACAGAAATCGTAAGTTCCGCTTTATCTTCAGAGAGTTTTTCCTTAACATCTTTTACAGTGAACAAGTCCGAATTCTTATCATTTTCATTAATATCTATTATAATTTCTGCTGCAGGTTCTTCATCTTCTATCTCAACAGGTCCTGAGGAATTCTTTTTCGGCATCCCAATATTTGTAACATTCCTAAATATCTTTTGTTCCGGCTTTTTGGATCCATCCAGGGATTTGTGATCTAAATCACCGGCAAAGACCGAAGTAAATAAGATGTCATTACTTTTTAGATAATGATACGCATTGAAGCCTATGGAAACTAAAAAACTGATACTAAGAACCGATGCTATCAGAACCAGAAATATAAATTTCCCTCTTGTGACTTCAATTGTCTTAACGCGTTTTATCCCGCTTAATACCAGTACAGTCATTTTTCCTCGATAATTCTCTTTGTTACTAAGTTCTTAAAGATTTCAAATTTGGTTATTGACTAAAATCATACACATTTGGCCAATTTTGAACAATTATAAAAATTTGATTGTGCTTGGAATTCTTATTATATGATTTGATATACTTATAATGCAATATTCATACCAGAAAACGACATATAACAAAAAACCCTCTCCAAAATTGGAGAGGATTTTATTTTTGACACACTGCCTTATGTTTCTGGCCTGTGACATTCTATGTCATTTTGTCAATGTCATACCCATTTTCTATTTGCTTGCCTCGCCGGAATTCCCGCCCTGCGGGATCATTCCCATCCCGTCCCGAATAGCGGGACGGGAGGAATCTCTAAGCTAATTAAGTCCCGGAATTCCGACTTATGTAACTTCATGTATATTACTTGATTAATGTCATGCGTTTTATAGCATTAAAACTGCCTGCCTGAATTCTGTAGATATACATTCCTGAGGCGAAGTTTGTCGCATCCCATTGTACGTTGTGGTATCCTGCAGGAACATATCCGTCAACCAGACGAGCTACCTCTTTTCCTGTTGCATCATAAACAGTAAGAACTACTTCCGATGATTGGGGCAGCTTAAATCGTATCGTTGTAACAGGATTAAACGGATTCGGAAAGTTCTGTTCAAGCTCAAACATTGTTGGAATTTTTGCTGAGACTTTCCCGCCTCCTCCGCCGCCATAAGTTGATATTCCAATTACACCATAATCTGTACTGTCATCATCATCTGTAACCATAACTCTCAGAGCAAAAAATTCAGGAACATTTGCTTCAAAAATTTCATCTAATTCTATAGTAGCACCAGTACTTGTTGATACTTCCTCCCAGTTTGGTCCTTCTATATCATCACTTTGATACCAGATATATGAATAAGGAGACTTTCCACCAGTAACAGAAACAATCCATTCATGGCCTTCTTCCCCGAGATCAATTGATGTCGGCCCGGAAATTTCCGGATTCATATATGTAACATTTACAGAAATTGTGTCTGAGCAGACATCGTTTGTATTATCGGTAACATCTACTCTAAGTTCGAAATTCTGATAATGATTGGATGAGTTATAAGTACTTGATGTTGAATCTAAAAATGACCAACTTGATGCACCATAGTTCTTTTTATACCAATAATATTTATAAGGTGAATAACCATCAGATACATTTGCAGTCCACTGCGTGTTCACATAGGAATAAATAGAAGTCGAACCTGTAATATCAACACTAACCGGATCTTGATGTTTTATACCCCAGATCGTATATTTGAATACGACATTACTTGGATGGTAAGGTCTCCAATCATTACCATCTTTATACACGTAAGATATTAATGTTGCACTGCTGTCAGTTATTGTACTTTCGTCTACTCCAGTCCAATATTCATTAATCTGAAGTGTTGTTCCAGGCCATCCGGTTGCACCTACTCCTCGCCCCCAGATCAATAAAGTATCCATTTTATCAAAAGTTATTGGTTTTCTTACTTCGTGTCGCTCCCATGTTGGAAAATCATTATGAGTCTCTTCTCCAGATAACCATATGTATCTGAGAGTAACATCACCTTGATTAATATCAGTGTAGTAACCAGAAGCAGATCCATGTATTATTTCATATGGATCCTGTAACATATTCAATGCTGCTTCGGCATTAATTCTCCCGTAACCATGTTTATCTGTAGGTCTCTGACCACTCATCTCAGATACAATTTCAGCAGTATATTTGATAATGTTTTCAACATCATCATTATAAAGAGAATTATTCTCTGACAAAAGAAGAGCCGCAAGCCCACTTACTTGTGGAGCGGCATATGAAGTACCATCATTTCTAAAGTAATAATTTTGGGTATGCCAGTGGTTATAAGGATAATCCATAGCTTCACGCTTTTTATTTAGCTTAATTTCATAATTTATTGCATTTACTGAATCTGTCTGAGAATATGAGATTTTGTTGACAGGTTCTTCATCCCAAACAGAGTCAATATACGTATACATGTCACTTATCTCGGTATTTTGTTCATTGTATATGTCTAATTCTGTTGACGTTATCCTGTATGTATCTAATCCACCCGGTGCCACAACATCAATACTACCAGCATTATCATATGATGAATAATCTGCCCACTCATCATTATTATCTACAGATCCAACACCTATAACACCTGGAAACCACGCAGGAACAGCAACTTCATTTGAAATGGTCTCAGCGTAATTACCACTTGCAGCTACAATTACGCAATTTGCTGCATATGCATACACTATAGCATCAGCAAAAAGACCAATATCATCAGCTAGATCTTCATTATCACTTTCACATTCTCCAATACTTAAATTAATCACCATAGGTTTATTATTGTTTATGCTCCAACCTGCTACTGCTTTTATTTTACCTGAAACCGTAGCTACAGTGTAATCACCGCCAGAAATATATCCACAGTCAGCATTATATATTGTAACACCAGGAGCGACTCCAACAATGTTATCACCATCCGCACTCGCTGCAGCGATACCGGCAACAGATGTAGCATGATGTGTATCTCTAAATTTTAATCCTAGGCCTACTCTATTTGAAGAATATGTAATCGTGTTTGTACTATCACCTATAATACGGCCGTCAAAATCTTCATGATCCTGCATTCCTCCATCAACAATTGCATAACAACATTAGAAGATCCAGTTTGGTAAAACCAAGCATCCTCAACATCTATATCTTCAAGAGGCCATGGTATTGTATCACTAAGGAGTTCTAATTGATAATTTGCATGCGCATATCGCACTCCATTTTTTTTCTTAATTTTATCAACTGAATCCTTCTTTTTATCCTTTATCTTTGTCTTTAGAGTAACAATATATACTTCGCTCCAGTCAACTCCTTCAATTGTTTCTCCAGTACGATTTGTGAAAAATCTGTCTGCACTATTAAAATCTGGAAAAAGTCTTTCAACTTTATGATAATCAATATCAGACAAAATACTTTTAATATCAATTTTTGAATCTGCTTTTACAATTATCTCATACTCATTACTATACTTATTTGAAAAAACTTCACCATAAATAAAATATGAAGTGCAACAAATTATTAATATTATTATAGTTATTGTGTTTATTTTTTTCATTGTATGTTTCTCCTATTATAAGTAACATTATCTTAGAAACTGTATCCCAATCCCAGGTTGAAGTAATACCCTGTGAAATCGAAATTAACTTCATCCCCGCGTTTTGACATTATTGTCATTACCGGTGCGTACCTGTAACGCGCCCTGAAGAACGTGAAGGTTTTGTCCGATATATCCAGATCTATCCCTGCCCCAACGTGCCCGCCAAATCCGTTGTCCTTTACTACTTCAATATTCTCAGTATTGGTTTGTAGTTGGTCCAGTCCTTGATCTTCAGCATAGACATTTCTATACAACATTTTAATCCGGGCTTTTATATCTGTAAAAATATAACTGAGTCCGGATTCGATAAATAAATCCAAAGAAGCTATTGATCTGATCTTATACTGATAACCCAGGGTAACCGGTATCCCTTTAATATTCCACTGCCTGGAATGCAAGTCATGGAAAAAATGCCAGCTATAATACTTTCTCGCCTTAATAATCTCAGATTCAATAAATATCATTTGTTTTTCTGAGTGTCGGTATCCCACAGCAAGAGTTCTTGATAAATGGGGATTTTCATTGTAAAAACCCTCCAGTGTTCCTGGAAATAAGTCGCTGTTGTAATATTCCTCAAAATCTTTTACTGGCAGATTTACAAGACCAGCGGATACCGCTACTGAGAATTTCCTGGTCTGCCCGTGTGCAGTAACTGATATAACCAGGATGAATAATAAACCAAAACATATTTTATAATATTTCTGCAGATTTTTCATTGTTTCTTACCTCGATTTCCCTCACAATAATTGGCTAATTGGTAATAAACTAAAATAATTTTCCGATATACCATCCCAATCCAACACTGACATTAAACGTATTGAGCCGCATGATCGATATTTCATCATCTCCGAAAAACCACACAGGTGTCAAAACTGAATTTAGTCTCTTCGTACTAACATATGAGGTTTTAAACTTCAAATAGAAATTGTTGGATAAGTTTTGGATAAATCCTACTGAAAGATTATATCCGAGACTATTTCCTGAAAAATCAAAGACAATATCTCTCCCGTCATAATCTAATAGTTCTGATTTTCCTCCTACATTGAAATGAGAAATACCAATACCCAAAAAGGGTGAAAATCCAGAAAATGGCTCCTTAAAATAATATTCAAAACCAAATGTTATAGGTTTTACTTCAATTTCATAATATTGAACTCCCAGTAATTCTCTAAATGCAATTGGAGTTCCAGCATATAATGCATCCCATGGTTTATAAAGGTTATAAGAGTTCATCAGCATTTTTGTATTATAATAACCTAAACCCATTATGAATGAGAAATTCTTGTATAATGGTGTATTTAATGAAATTGTATATGAATAGTTTAATTCATTGTTGCGAACATGCGAATAAAAAATATGGTTTGTTTTGATAAGCCCAAAATCCTTCAGATAGTTTGAAGGCGGGAAGTAATTACCGCCGAAGGAGAGTTCGAGAGAAACATCTTTGTTCTGGGAGAATGATATGTCTACGGGTAGAAGAATGAGAGATGAAATAAACACACAAAAAATCAGCTTTTTTGTATTTGTAAACATTATTACCTCTTGCAATTAGGATTTAAGTTTTGCAAATTATATTGTGCTTGTTTTAAATCATTTCTGGTTTAATCTGCAAGCCATCGGCAGGGGAAGGGTTCCATCCTTTCCCTGCTTCATTTTGATAACTTATTCCACTTATAATTCAGTGGAAATATTGAGACATTAAAATATTCTCAATCATATTGACCACCTCCCCCCAGAGAGATATGTCATATATCAAAATATAACGAAAAATTAAAGAAATATTCCAATTATAAAATATTTTCTTATATAATTGAAATAATGATATGAATACAACTAGTATCCATGTTGTATCCCAATTTGAAAGCATTTTTTAGAGCGGATAATACGAGGATAATGTATGTGCTAAATTAACTGATTCCCCCAAGTCCCCACTCAGTTAATCATACATTGTGAGATAGCACAATTTATTTAACGCTGTTAAAATAGTAAAGTTTCAGAATATTGTCAAGTAAAAAAAAAATTACTAATTTCCCATATTTATTTAGTATAAGATACTCTCATATTGTGAAAAAAGGTCATAAAATAGTAAAAGGCGGTCGAGTGACCGCCTTTTTGCATTGAGAAAATTTCTTTATCTGACGGAAACAGTTGTCGAAACAACTCCTCCTTTTATGCTGTCATAGGTCAGTTTCACGTTTCCGGAACCTTTGACAATATAGCGGATCGTTTTTGTTGTCTGTCCCGGATGACCGTTCCGGATCATGATCCTTTTCAGGTCAGCCTGATCGATCAGCGAAGTTATTTCCGGTCTGTAGGGTTCCGTCAGTTTATTATTTATCCAGCTTGCAGCGATCACTTCAACATTCCCTTCAAGTGTTAAAAGATCAGGCCTGATAACATTATTCTGGGCTGCCAGTGCCATGATCGAGGGGATGACTTTTTTATTGGTTATATCCAGGTATACCTTATACACATCTCCTTCGATCTGCTCCACCCTGATCTCACCGAGCTCCATTTTCGGCATTTCATCAGCATGGTGTAGTGTAAATGACATATTCCTGTGGCATAATTCCTCATTCATGAATCTTGGAGGAATACGTCCGCGTGTTTTTTTCCATGAGCCGCCGATCTCCACCTCACCAAATTGGGGGTGATCGAATTTCTGCCACTCCGTGTAAGTATCGCCGAATTCCAGGAATTCATCAAAGAAATAGCTGGCATTTCTGGAATTGATCGGACTGTTGGGATCTTCCTGCTGGGTCTTCAGATCAGGGCTGTTAAAATACTGGCCGCCGTTCCATAATTCATTAGAATATGAGGGGATACCGAGACCGTCATTTGTCCAGTCAATGAATCCTCCGTGAACAGTATACAATCCGCTCCAGATAATTATATAATCATAATAAGGCAGCATTCTCTCACCATTCCGGCCAATTAAGTCATAAAACCTGACATCCGATGAAGGATATTCTCCATGTTCAGCGGCACCGGGACCTCTCAGGATCATTCCGCCGCTATTATGGTAAGCCTGAACTCCGCAAATGTTCGGATGAGCCATCAAAAATTCATTCACCGCTCTTGATTCAGGAAGCTGGAAAGGATAATCCATTGCACCGCCCTGGATATAATCGGGCTGCCAGTCAGTAGGCCAGTTCCTGTTCTGATCATAACTTCCCGGACCGTCCTCGTTTACCCTGCCGTCGCCGTCGTCATCTATTCCTTCCGATCCAAGGAGTATCCAGTCTCCTGTCTCTCCGAAACCAACAGGTTCCAGCAAATTCGGATTATCGAGTCTCGGTCTGTGTGTTCCTCTTCCGGGTACGTATTTACGGATCTGTTCGATAATATTATTTCCATTGAGATCGTTCGGCTGGTCTTCGTCGAACAATCCGTCATTGTCATCATCAACCGGAACATGTCCGGTACGGGCACCGCCTCCTGTACCTTCCATGAAATACTGATGTCCGTCAGGATTTACTGTCGGGAAAATGTAAAATACACGTTCATCTACAAGCTGTTTAATTTTTTCTGACCTGTCATAATACTCCATTAAATACCAGATCGTATAAAGGCACACTTCACAGCCCTGTATTTCATTTCCGTGAATATTTGCGTCAATGTACATAGCCGCCTTGCTCATTTCAGGCCCGGTATCAGGATTGTTTATCTTCATTACCATAATGTCCAGGCCATTCGCGGTTTTGCCGACCGACTCGAGGGTCAGAAACTTCGGAAAAGCTCTCTGCATTCTTTCCATATCAGCATAAAGTTCAGGTACATCATGCCAGCGGTTAAAATCGATCTTGACTTTAAACTGCGGATCAGATGCGGCCTGACCGTAAACAGATGGAATCAAAAGTGCCGTTAATGTAAATAATAATATCGAGCCTGTAAAAATTTTATATATTGTTTTCACCGGTAACTCTCCTTTAAAACTAAATATTTTACTGATTGAATTGTCTATCTAAGGGTTATAGTCGCCGAATCGGATCCGCCTTTTTGTGAAACTAATTTCAACTCAATACTGTCACCTGAATTCCCCTTAATAAGCCATTCGAATTTCTGTCTTGTGCCGTTACCGGCAAGATTCTGGATAAAATTGGTCTTGCTGTTGCCTGAAATAATTGCTTCGGGCGCTACTCCCAACTGCACCATTGTCGGTTTTACTGACCGTGATGTTATACCGTGGGCTAAAGCTGTCGGGAGCACTCCGGCATTTTCAACTTCTGCCTTAATTCTGAACAAACCGCCGCCATGATTCGTTACTTCGGTTTCAACGATATTTACATCTGCAAACAAGGTGCTTAAGTAAATTACATAGTTACTATGTGACTCACCGGCACCGGATATCATTGCTGCCGGCGGATTTGTTACTTCATAAGGTTTAAAACCTCCGATTTCAACTTCGCCTAAATCCGGATGATTAAAGGTCTGCCAGTTCACAAAACCATCTACATTTTCACTTTCCATCCATCTCAGGAGTGCATCATCAATGCCAACGGTCGGTGCCGCTCCACCTGCTCCCGCTTGAGGAACTGCAGGACGGCGTGCTCCAGGTCTTGCCGCTGAACCGCCTGTTATTCCCCACCCAGGGGTAGAAAGAGATAAAACACCGTACTGATAATAACCATACTCAAAAAATGCACCTTCGGGAGTTCTTACCATGGGCTGGTTTCTTATCCCTGTTAATTCAATATATTTTTCACTTACCTGTGCAAAAAATCTCACGTCAGAAGAGTTTACTGTTGTGGCTGCACTTCTGCCACCGCCGCCTCTTCCACCGCCACCGCCGCCTGCCTGCTGCTGACCGCCGCCACCGCCGCGCATACCACCGCCACCGCCTCTGCCTCTACCGCCGCCGCCGGACATCATTCCAACCCTGCCGGCTCCTTCGGTACTGGCATCAGCGAAAGCAAAAAGATTGACTACTTTATCCGAACTGATTTGCCCTCTTGAATTCGGAGCTGAGATCAGGTTGTCGCTCTCTCCCATAGTGAGCATAACTGCAACATTCCTGTTGGCGATGATCCAGTCCATAACTGCTCTCGATTCCAGCTCACTGACCATATGCCAGCCCGCATCCGGTTCATAGTAGGGATATGCATGCTGAAAATTACGGTTTATATCAACACCGCCTTCGGGATCTTCATTGAAAAAGCCGTCTTTATCATTATCAATACCTTCCCAGAATATCTTATACTGCCCTACTTCACCGTTTCGTGTATCAGCCCGCTTCATCAGACGCGGATTACCCGGATCAATTATATATTGTCCGTCCGTATCTTTCACCCTCATTACTGTAATAAAACCATCATTGTTCAGATCTTCCGGTCCATCCTCATCCATCCTTCCGTCATTATCACCGTCATAAGGTTTGGTATTGGTTTTTCTTCCGGTTTTCAGAGGAGAGAACATCATCTCTGCAGCATCCGGATTGACACGGGGGATTATATAGAAAACATTATTGTCGATCTTATCTTTTAGCTGAGAATTCGAATTGTAATTCCTCAAGAAATAATCAACCATATAAAGAGATATCTCGCTTCCGATAAGATGGTCTCCCTCATAATTAGCGCTGACAAAGATGCCAGGACGTTCAGCCACCGGTGTCCCGCTCTGATTAGCGATCTGAACCAGCCAGATATCACGTCCCTCGAGGGTCTTGCCGATCGATTCGAGTTTTGCTATATTACTGTTACTATTTACCATTGACCTTAAAGCAGCAGTCATTTCATCATAATTATGATATTTTCCGAAATCCTGTGCCGCTGAAATTGCAGTAAAAATCAATACTAACGACAGCACTAAAACAAACTGCTTTAGGTAAGAGTATCTCAATAAACTAAACACGCTGACCTCCTGAGGTTTGATTATAAAACCATAATATTAATTCCAAATTGATAAAAGGTATGACTCGGTAATGTATAAATATAATTTTTAGAATGCAAAGAATTTTATACATTTAATAAGTATTTTCCGCCTTTAAACTAATACAATGAAAT
>JBHPLC010000150.1:0-3629 GCA_042564455.1 Candidatus Zhuqueibacterota bacterium
TTAAAAAAACCATGTATGGACTGATTGTTTGAATAGACGGCCGTTAAGGTTTACTCTTTAACGGTTTTGTTTTTAATATACAATAATGTGTTTTAATTATTATTTCAGCAAATATCTTAGGTATGGATAAAAAAACAAGAATAATAGCCCTGGATTATGGTAAAAGCAGGATGGGAGTGGCAGTTTCAGATGAACTTTATATTACTGCCCAGATAAAACCGACTTTGAACGTAAAAAGCAATAATGATGCTGCCGATCAGATAGAGGATCTCATCAAACAGTACGGATCTGTCAAACTTGTTTTAGGACTGCCACTCGACATAAATGGAGAACCGGGACCTGCTGCTGAACAGGTTAAGGTCTTTGGCGCTTATCTGAAAGAAAGACTTAATATTGAAGTGGATTATCTTGATGAAAGATTTACCTCAAAACAAGCTGAACGTGAAATAATCAGAATGGGCGAAAAAACAGGAAAGAATAAGAAAAAAATCGATGCTATATCTGCGGGGCTTATCTTGCAAAATTATATGCAGATACATAATTTCTAAAATGGCAATTGTTGATAAGTTATTATGTTAGTAATATTAAAAAAGGCATTCTCTCACTTTATAAAACAATATTGGATCGCAATTATATCGGGAGCGGTATTATCCTTAGCTTTTCCACCGTTCAAATTCGGATTCCTCGCATATTTTTCCCTGATTCCCGTCTTTATCTGGACACAGAAGGGCTCTCTGAAAGATTCTTTTAAGACAGGATACTGGTGGGGCTTCGGATATCATACTTCAGTATTGTTCTGGATCTTAAACAGCACTGTAGTTGGCGGAATATTAGCTCTACTGTTCGTTCCGCTTTATTCGGGATGTGTCTTCCTGATATTAAGGTGGATGAACAAAAAATTCGGCCGAATGTATTTTATGGCTGTTCCCTTCATATGGACGGCAGTTGAATACATAAGGACTTTGACTGTAATTGGATTCCCCTGGGTTTCATTAGCTCATACGCAGACATATTATCCTGTTTTTATCCAGTATGCCGATATGACCGGTGTTTACGGTGTAACTTTCTGGATCTGTACTATAAATGTCCTGTTTTATCTCATATCAGAACGAAAGTTAAGTTTTTTCCAGGAAAAGAGAATTAAACCTATGTTTAGGGATAGAATGCTGTACTCTTATTCTATCGGTTTACTCATCCTCATCATTCTGCCCGTATTATACGGGAAAAATATTATCAACATGAGTGATTGGCTTGGTGATACCGTAAAAGTCTCTCTGGCTCAGGGAAATGTCGATATGGACATTAAGTCCGATAATGAACTGCGGGATCCGACCTTCAGGCTTTACGAATCGCTTACAAAAGAAGCGGCAAAATCGGAGCCGGACCTGATAGTATGGCCGGAAACAGCGGCTTTGACCTATTTCAAGGTTTCAAATCAAAGCAAGCACAGCGCGTGGATGAGAAAAATTGTACATGAAAGTAATTCCACCATACTGACAGGCACTTTTGATTATGAGAGGTTTATGATAGGCGAAGATCTGATCACAAAATATTATAATGCTGCGGTAATGTTTGAAACTGGTATTCTAAAATAAAATTGGTGCCTTTTGGTGAATGGTTCCCTTATGAAAATAAATTCCCATTTTTTGAAAAATGGAATTTTGGTCAGGGAAACTTTCTGCCTGGTAAGGAAATGACGATCTTTGAACTTCCTGTCAAGAACAGAAGCAGCAGCACAGGTGATAATTCCGACGAGCCGGGAAATGTTCAAAAAATAAAATTTGCCACGGCTATTTGCTATGAATCGGTTTTTTGCGATTTTATACAGAAATTCTGTAATAAGGGAGCTCAGATGCTGGTGGTAATTACGAACAATAACTGGTTTGGCAGAACTTCCTCTTTATATCAGCACGCTCAGATCTCTGTTTTCCGGGCTGTTGAGAACAGGATAGGTGTTGCGCACTGTTCTAATTCAGGTATTTCATTGCTAATAGATCCGTATGGAAGAGTCACGGGAGAGAGCGGTGTATTTGTCAGCGAAGTACTGACAGGTGATGTTTTTTATAGAGGCAAAGATAAGAATATAACTTTCTATACTAAATATGGAGATGTTTTTTCAAAGACCGTTTTATCTTTGAGCGGACTTTTCATCATTATGGGTTTTAGCAGAAGGAAGAAGATTTAACCATATATTTCATTTTTGTGGGTGTTTATTTATTTGGTGTTGTTGATGGGGTTTTAGTTGAAAACAATTTTAATTGTTAGAAGGATAACTGTTTTAATTCTGTTTGTCCTGTTATCTTTTTCTACCGAAAGTACTGCTCAAAATGATGGTTTTCTTACCATCAGCAACAGCCGCAGCAGAGCTATTGCGATGGGAGGGGCTTTCACTGCAGTTGAAGACGATCTTTGTGCAGTGTCTTTTAATCCGGGCACTTTCAGTCTGATAGATGATAATCCCGATATGCGATTGATGGTGCATTTTAATCCTGTAATGCCTGCTGTCAGTTTAAATCAAAGAGATAAATTCAGATATGTTGAAGAAGGAGGAATGAAAGCTGCACTCGGTAGTATCCATTATATGGTAAAATCTATTATGTTCAGCGCCAAGATCGTTAATATCGGAATTCTGTTCAACGAAGAAGGTTTTAATAAATCCCGGACATCAAAGATATTTGACGGTACAGGATTCAGAAATAATCTATATCACACTGCTGTTTTAAGTATTAACCTTTCTTCTCAGATCAGGCTGGGTGTGACCGGTAGTATAATCAGGAGTGTTGAAAATGATATTGTACAAGAAGGTAAAGGATTAAGCTATGGAGTGCTGGTAAAACCGAATTCAAGATATCAGGTAGGAATTAGTTACTTTGATTTTTCAAATGAATTACCTAACTTCAGAAGACCATTTGACAGGATCGCTGACGAATCACTCAATGCAGGGCTGGCATTTTTCCCATGGGAGGATGTCATTATAAGCGTTGATGTCAGAAATCTTACGGAAAGCAGCGAAAGAGAGAATTTCGCATTGCAGGAATTCCATTTTGGTTTTGAATCGAACAGATTGTCTCACTTTTCTTTCAGGGGTGGTTATTACAGGGAAAAATTTGCAGATAAACAATACTCTAATATCTTTTCTGCCGGGATCGGCCTGCTTGATCTGAACAGATTTAATTCTATTCAGAAACAGTATAATCACAATACACCACTGATCAACTATACGATCCTGTTTGAGAATACACCCCTTGTAAATTCAAAATTGCACCTGTTAACAATAGGATTCAGATTGTAAATCAATTAAAGTTATGAGATGCAATTTAATAAAAATTCTAGTACTATATTTGCTGGCGGTTCTTTTCTGTTTCAGCTGTTCATCTACTGAAGCAGTAAGAGATGAAACTGAAATCATAGACAATTATACGTTGATCAAAGAGAAATTAACAGATGTTTTTGGAGAAATTGAAAATAATCTCTCTGGTGAATCTCCGGTATTTTTGAAGGCATCAGCTAATTTCAATCAAAAACAAAGTCTGCTTGAAAATTCTTTTAATGAGCATTTCAGTTTAAAAGGGAAAAGTGTATATATTTCTCCGGCAGAAACATTTCTTGATCTGTTAAAAATGAAACAG
>JBHPLC010000151.1:0-3608 GCA_042564455.1 Candidatus Zhuqueibacterota bacterium
GCGGCCGTCCGTCAATATTTCTGCAGATCGACTCCGGATTCACAAGCTGAATTCCTTTATACTCATTAATGTAAGTCTTATGCGTATGCCCTCCAAGTACTGCCACCACACTGTTCTTTTCGATAACGGCAAGCAGATCCTTGCGTTTCTCAGGAGGCAGCGCGAAATAGTCGTCACCTTCATCAGGTGTATTCAGAAAAAGTGGAAAATGTCCTGCAATAAATATGGATTTGCCCGCATCAGTCGAAGCTTTAAGTGTATCATTGAACCAGGCATCATGCTTTTCCGATTCACCCTCAAGCGGCTGATCCCACAGCTGTGTATTGACCAGCACAAACGAGTATCCTTTATGATCAATAGTGAAGTAATCATCACCAACAGTTTCCCGGTAATATTTCAGAGATTCGGGTGTTGGCATATCCCCGACATCGTGATTACCCGGAACACAATAACAGGGCATGTTAAATCCCTCTTTAATACTTAGAAAATCAGCATACGACTTCTCGTCAGGATCCATGATAAGATCACCGCAGATTATCACAAAATCCGGATTCAACTCGTTGATCTGCTTAACGGCTTGCTCGAACATTTTTTTGTCTTTTTCATAATCGACCATTCCTATCTGAGTATCGCATATCTGTACAAATGTAAATGGTTGGGGCTGCTGGGAACAAGATGTCAGCATCAAGGTTAATATCAGAACAACATAGATTCCTCGCAGGGGGCTGAACAGTCTTCCGGTCATAGTTGTCACCTCAAAATTAAGTTTAGCTGAAATTTCATTTCAATTGTCAAAAATTATTTATCTTATTGTTCAACTTTATTTTCTCTGTCACCGTCTTCTTGTATCCGAATTAAATTCATACTCCGTTGGTGGTTCCGCACCAAGAAGATGCTTTACAAAGTAATCCCACCTGCGGCGCATCATGTACGGTTCACTGCTGAATCCATGACCCCGGTTCGGAAGCATTATTAGATCAAAATCCTTGTTAGCTTCGATCAGGGCATTAACAACCAGCAGTGTATTCACCGGAGGAACATTACTGTCCATCGTTCCGTGTGCAAGAAGGAGTTTTCCTTTCAGGTTCCCGGCAAGGAGCTGATTTGCTTGATTATCATAGTTTGTAGTACCATCCGGATTTGTTACCAGAAGACCCTGCCATTTTTCACCCCAGTCATCTTCATAATTCCGGTTATCATGATTACCAGCGCCTGAAACCGCCACTTTATAGAAGTCGGGATATCGAAGAATAGCATCAGTAGATGCAAAACCTCCGCCGGAATGTCCCCAGATCCCAACTCTGTCCAGATCCATCCATTTATTTTCGGAAGCCAGCTGTTTGATAGCCGCCATCTGATCGGGAATTCCGTTGTCTCCCATATTGCCATAGTAAAATTCATGGAATGATTTGGATCTGCCGGGTGTTCCCATAGCATCCACCTCGACAACTATAAAACCAAGTTCAGACACTGCCTGTTTGTCGCTTCTGGATGCACGGAAAGACCTGCTTCCGACACTACCTGACTGAGGGCCGGGATAGAGATAATTCAGGATTGGATATGATTTATCAGGATCAAAATTTGTTGGTTTGTACATCAGTCCGTAAATATCGGTTTCGCCGTCACGTGCTTTTACTTTGAAAGGAATGGGAGGCTGCCAGCCCATATCCAGAAGAGCTGATATATCCGCTTCTTCAAGGTTTGTAATAATGTTTCCGTTAATATCCTTCAACACTGAGACGGGTGACACTACAGGTGTAGAATAAGTGTCGGTAAAATAACTGAGGGACGGATCATAAGAGATTGAATGATTAGCGTCTTCAGGTGTTAGACATTTAAGATCACTGCCGTCCATATTTATGCTGTAAAAATTCTCAAAATAAGGATCCACTTCTTCCCGTCCGGCACCTGTGAAATATAATTTCCTGTTTTGTTTATCTATATGCAGAAGCTGCAGAACATTCCAATCGCCACTGGTTATCTGATGTTTGAGCTGCCCGGTACCGAGATCATATAGATACAGATGCCCCCAGTTATCACGCTCGGAAAACCAGATGAATTCATTCGTTTCAGGCAGTATATGCCAGTTCACTTTACCGTCTCCGGATTCGAAGAATGTATCAACTGTCTCTTCCATCACGCTTCGCACCCTGCCTGTAGCCGGATCTGCCATATAAAGATGAGCACTTTTATGATCGCGCGATGAGGAAACATAGGCAAGCTGTGCAGAGTCTTCACTCCACTCAACATCGAGCCACGTTCCGCCACGGCCGGCGACATGATCGCTTATCGTTGAACGGTGTGGATCCGGCGGCATCTGCAGACGTACAACACGCACCCTGTCAACATCTATCACCACACGGTGCAGCATAAAAATATGTTCGTCACCCGGCAAAGGGCCTTTCCAGGCCTGAAGTTCCTGATGCCCCACTTTTGTTGATAAAAGGTACATTTCGCCGACATTCCTGCCGTCATGCTGAAAAGTAGCTATTTTCCTGGAGTCCGGCGACCACAGAAGTACAGGACTGCTGCTCTTAGTCCAGCCTGCATTATTTGTAGCATAACCAAAGTCCTTTATGCCGTCTCTGGTCAGTTGAGTTTCTCTGCCTGACGCAATATCCTTTACCCAGAGATTGTACTCCCGGATAAAAGCGGCTTTTTTTCCGTCTGGTGAGACAATACTGTTTCTTTCCCTGCGTACCTCTTCAAGCTCGGTAATTCTGAAGCTTTGCAGATCGCATTTATATTTCATGCCGCGAGTTTCGAATGTGATAGAGTTTCCGTTATCTGCAAATTCAAACTGGGTGAACGGAAGGCTGATTGCTTCATAATCCGTTCCTGTTACATCTGATAACGCACCGGCAAGTCTTTCCTGATCGAACGGTGAAGTTTTTGTCCCGTCTTCAGGATTTACTAGCACAAATTCATTTCCTCCGGGAACGGTTTTCCGGTATTGAAGGAGGCCGTCGGTCATCCATACAGGACCCGACATTGTACCTGTTACAAGCGATGATGTATTCCCACTTAAAAATTTTTCTGCATGCGCATACATAGCCTCATCGATTTTTCCTCCGTACTGCTGATTTACGCAGGAATACGCTCCGGTCAGGAGCATAACTATGCATACAAAAATAGCCTGTTTTTTCATATCTATCTCCTCACAGTAGATTTAAATTCACACATTGTTTGTTTTATCGTATTTATATCTTGAGAACACTTTAATCTTCTATTTACCCGAAAGCAACGGATCCTGCCGGATGATTATACTCTTTGTATATGTTTCACCTCCGGCGGTCAGTTTTACAAGGTATTCGCCATAACCGGCAAATACTCCCCTGCTGCCGCGCCCCCTTATTCCGCCTGGAGGCGGCTGTTCAGCCTGAGGAGATTCAAACTGCATGTTCCACATATACCGGTGAATACCCGGTTCGTTTTCGACATTTGCCGTAAAAGTTCTTCCTTTGAGGTCGGAAATCTCCAGTGTTGCCTCGCCTTCCGGTTTTGAATTCAGGAAATATGTTATGGGCGCCCGGCTGGAATTGTAATTATCCCCGTAATAAACACTGTGTCCTCTTCTCACGTCCGCCCGGACAATTCTTTCCCATTTT
>JBHPLC010000152.1:0-3589 GCA_042564455.1 Candidatus Zhuqueibacterota bacterium
GATCATGCTGTCTGTCTGGAAATTAAAAGACGAGGCGTACGGGCTGACTATATTTCAGCACATACGAAAAATAACCGGAAAAGAAATGTCGATCGGTGGTATCTATTTTCCGCTGGAGCGCCTTGTTAAAAAAGGTTATCTCAGGGCGGTTAAAGGTGATCCGACACCGATCCGCGGCGGTCAGAGCAAGCGCTACTACAGGCTTACCGAACCGGGAAAAACTGCACTTGTTCAGGCACGTGAAACGCTGAATACTTTCTGGCAGGGATTGCCCGAGACAGTTTAATTATTGCGTAAATATCATGCAAAACATCAATAAAAAACCTCCCTATTCAGGAATGCTGCTTCTCCGGCTGATACTGAGCCGCCAGGAAAACTACGGTTACTACGGTGATATGCAGGAAATGTTCAATATCGTCTGGAATAAAAAGGGATACTTCAGAGCATATATATGGTTCTGGAAGCAGGTCATATTCAGCTTTCCTGTAATTTTTTACGAAACAATATACTGGAGTTTAACAATGATTCGAAACTATCTAAAAATTGCCATCCGTAATATGCTGAGGCAGAAGGTATACTCTCTTTTAAACATTCTCGGATTATCAATAGGTATAACGTGTTTTATACTCATCCTGCTTTACGTAAAATTCGAGATGGATTACGATTCGCATCCTGAGGATGCCGACAGGATCTACAGGACGGCCGTTACCTTTCATCATCCGGACAGATCGAGCAGTTATGCAAGTACTGCAGCAACTATAGCACCGGCAATTGAGGAACAATTTCCGGAGGTTGAAGAAACAGTCCGGTTCTGGCCTCAGCGCGAAGTTCTGGCAAAATATGAGGACAAGGTTTTTTACCAATCGGAACTAAGCGTTGTTGATAAAGAATTTTTAACATTCTTTTCCCTGCCGCTGATAACCGGTGATCCGGAAACAGCGCTTGAAACTCCCCGCACACTGGTTATTACTCAGAGCACGGCTGAAAGATATTTCGGAACTGGAGATCCTATCGGGAAATTGCTGAATATAAACGGTAACGAGTTTGAAGTCTCCGCAGTAGCATTTGATCCGCCGCAAAATTCCCACTTAAAGTTCTCGATCCTTACTTCTACAGAACCATTTGAGAATAGCGGTAATTTCCAAAACTGGTTTGTAACCATAATTTATACATATATTAGATTACACGAAAATACCAATGTAGAAGAATTTCAGGAAAAGGTGAAAAATGTTGCCGATCTGTATGTCAAAGAAACTATGGATGCGAGGAATTTCTCTATGGAGCTAACGTTGCAGCCGCTCCGCAGTATACATCTTAACTCAGACCTTCGTAATGAAGCCGAGCCGCCGGGCAATGCTTCAACTATCTATTTATTCTCGGCAATGGGATTATTGATACTGATAATTGCGAGTATAAACTTTATGAACCTGGCAACGGCACGCTCGGCGAACAGGGCAAATGAGGTCGGGCTGAGGAAAGTGGTCGGCGCATTCCGCTCTCAACTTATCGGGCAGTTTCTCGGAGAATCGCTGACCTACAGTCTCATTGCACTGATATTGTCGTTCGGATTCTGCTATTTGCTCCTGCCCTATTTCAATTCTCTGTCAGGTATAGAGTTTGATTCAGCTATGCTTTTTGATCCCGGGACAATAATCAGTATGATAATTACTGCTTTTGCGATCGGTTTACTCTCTGGAAGTTATCCGGCGCTTTTTCTGTCATCGTTCAGGCCGACAGCAGTTCTAAAAGGTATTCTGAATCAGGGAACACGCGGAAGTGTTGTAAGAAGGATACTGGTTATCGGGCAGTTCACTATATCGATAGCCCTTATTGCCGGGACAATCATTATTTTTCAGCAGCTGGAATTCATGAAGAATAAAAAACTTGGTTTTGATAAAGAACAGAAACTCGTGATACCGGTCCGGGGCGGCATATCCATATCGAGAAATTATGAAAATATCAAGAATGAATTTCTAAAATTCCCGGAGGTTGTTTCCGCCTCCGCATCATATTCGGTACCCGGCGCCAGAGTTGCAAATTATGCAGTTGAACTTATTGGTGAGGAGAATCCGATGGCGCAGGCAATGTATTATATATACTTTGATGCGGATTTCATTAAGCAATATGAAATAGAAATAGTTGCAGGCCGGGCCTACAGCAAAGATTTAGAAAATGAGATCATGAACGGATTCCTTATTAATGAAGCAGCTTCAAAAGCCTTTGGATTCAATTCAACTGATGAGGCGATCGGCAAAACTCTAATGACAGGACAGGGAAGCAGAGAAGCCCCGATTATCGGCGTAACCGCCAACTTTCATTACCGCGGTCTTCAGACTGAAGTTGAACCTCTGGTAATGGAATACCATCCGGGTTTGTTCAGAATGATATCATTAAGTATATCTACTGATAACATAAAATCCACGCTTGAAAAACTGGAATCAAAGTGGGCGGATTTGTTTCCCGGCAATCCGTTCGACTACTACTTTCTTGATGAGCATTTCGACAGGCAGTACCGGTCAGACGAAATGACAAGCCGACTGTATACTGTATTCACCATATTGGGATTGTTTATCGCTTACCTTGGATTACTGGGGCTTGTATCCTTTACAACAGAAAAACGACGCAGAGAGATCGGGATCAGAAAGGTTCTTGGTGCAAACCCTCAAGGAATCTCCTTGCTGTTGATGCGTGAATTTGTACAGTGGATACTGCTTAGTATGGTTATCGCCTGGCCGGTTGCGTTTATTCTGGCAAATAAATGGCTTGAGAACTTCGCGTACCGCATCAATCCCGGTGTTACTCCGTTTTTAGCTGCCGGAATTTGCGCATGTCTGATCGCAGTACTGACGGTAAGTTACCAGTCGATCCGGGCAGCAAACATGAATCCTGCTGATTCTTTAAGGTGTGAGTAACAGTAAATTTGATTTGTTATACATTTAAACATCATTTTAAAATATTTGATTTTGTGACCGATCTATAGAAATATATTCTGATTAGAATAGAAATGCCGGAAAAGTTATGAAGTAATAAATATTGTCAGGTGCCCTACCTAAAATATTACTTCTGCTTCCCGGCATCGAATAAATTATGGGATAACTGTCTTAATTAGTTTTTATCAGGATCGATCCCTTTTGTTAACCAGTTAACAGCTGTCTGTTCGAAATTGCAGGTCTTCAGAAACATCTTTAGTAATAGTGAGTAAACATTTTTCTCCTCCGAAATCAATTAATTCCATTGAAAGTTCACACTTAAACACTCTTTCGGATTTTGTATGACCTTCCGTATAAAAATTTCTGATTTTCTGTTCTTTGGTCAATATTTCTATTACTGCTTTTCTATCCTTTTGATCAGTCCATAGTCCAAGTTCTGTCGTAGTTTTACCAATAGCCTCATCCCGGCTAAAGCCGGACAGACTTTCAAATCCTTCATTAATTTCAATTAGCCTGCCGTTAATTAATGAAGAGATTGTTATAGAGTCAGGGCTTCCATAAAATGCCTTGGAAAATTTTTCTTCGCTTAAACGAAGTGCTTCTTCGGTCGACTCCAACTCTTCAATACGCTTTTCTAATTCTTCATAAGTTGGTTTAGA
>JBHPLC010000153.1:0-3559 GCA_042564455.1 Candidatus Zhuqueibacterota bacterium
CAAAGATGGAGCCTCACGGTAGTCATCACTGTTCCGTTTATAAGCAACTCCGGCTAAAAGAACTTTTGAATTCTTGATTGATTTCGATTTTTCATTCAGGATACCGGATACTTTTTTAATAATGAATTCCGGCATTTCAGTATTGATCTCGGAAGCCAGATCAATAAACCTTGCCTTATAATTCAATAATTTAAGCTTCCAGGACAAATACTGCGGATCTACCGGAATACAATGTCCGCCTATACCGGGACCTGGGTAGAAAGGCATAAAACCAAACGGTTTGGTGCTTGCCGTTTCAATAACTTCCCAGACATTAAGACCAAGCTTATCGCACATGATAGCCACTTCATTTATTAGTGCGATATTCACACTCCTGAACGTGTTCTCTAACAGTTTTACCATCTCAGCCGATTCAGAGCATGAAGCAGGCACTGTTTTGTCAACAACCTGCTTAAATAAAATCTCCGTTATCTCTGTACATTTCTTTGTTATTCCGCCGACTACTCTCGGAATATTCTTTGTATTAAACTCTTTATTTCCCGGATCAAGTCTTTCAGGTGAATATGACAGGAAAAAATCCCTGCCAACCTTAAAATTGCTTTTTTCCAGTATCGGAAGTACCAATTCACGGGTGGTTCCCGGGTAAGTCGTACTCTGTAAGACTATCAGCACTCCCGGTTTTATTATTTTCTCAATCTCGTTTATTACATTAAGTACATAAGATATATCCGGGTCTTTTGTTTTATTCAGCGGGGTAGGAACAGAAATAATTATGCAGTCTGTATCTGGAGGTATCTTTGTATTTAACCGGACAGCAAATTTCTTGGAATCGATCGCATTCTTTATCGATCCATCAGAAACATCCGGATCATATGATCTTCTTTGTTTTAGTGTCTGTATCTTTTTTTTGTCGGTATCTATCCCTAACACATGAAAGCCCGACTCGACAAATGCTAATGCCAGCGGAAGACCTGTATGACCAAGACCGATAACACAGATTCTCGCTTTTTTATCCAGGATGTTTTGAATTAAATCATTCATTTGCATTAAGAAGCATATTTTCGAAAGTTACTGGTTTTCAACCCATTGATTCGGAGGTACATTTCTCAAAAACCTGGCAGGAGATCCCATCACTAATGCTTTGGATGCGACGTCTTTTGTAACTACTGAACCGGCGGCGACCACACCTTCTTCTCCGATCACAATACCCGGTAATATTACCGCACCGACACCGATCCTGCCTCCATCCCCGACAGTAACACCTTTAAAATGCTTAAATCTCTCTTTTGTTCTTCCGAGAAAATTATCATTCGAGGTCATGACTTTGGGTGCAATAAAACAATCATTTCCTATTTCCGAATATGCTGTTATATAACAGTCGGTCTCAAGTTTAGTCCGTTTACCGATAGATGTATCATTCTCGATTGTAACCAATCGTCCGACAATTGTCTCACTGCCGATTTTCACCCTTTCACGAACCACTGCTGTATCAGCTATCAGAACAGCTTCACCGATCTCACTTTGATTGTAAATAATGACATGTGCTCCTATTGTCGTTCCCGCACCAATTTTAACCGGATCAGGAGAATCATCACCAAGCCTTACCGCACTTCTGACACTCTTTATCGGCGGTTTACCAATGACCGAATGGTCCTGAATACTGATATTATCACCCAGTATACTCCCGGAATAGATAACCACATGATTAGCTATATTACAGCCGATCCCGATTTTTACATTTTCCCCTATCACACAGAAATCCCCGATTGCTGTGCCGGGCGGAATATCTGCTGATGAATGTATAAAGCTGTCCATTTCCTACTCTTCGTTATATACCTTTAAGCGCCAGAAATTCAGCAATTCCTCAAGAGTTTTTTCTATCCGTATCTCCGGCTGCCAGCCGGTATCCCTTTTTATCTTATTATTATCACCAATTAATACAGGTTTATCTGAAGGCCTCATTCTTTCAGGATCTCTTTCTATATCTATATCTACCTGTGAAAGATCTAATAACATATCCAGCGCTTCACCTACCGTATATCCCCTTTTTGAACAAACATTATAAACCTCGCCGGGAGTACCGTTTTCCACGATCAACCGATAGGCTTTTACAACATCCCTTACATCCGTAAAATCTCTTCTTGCTTCAAGATTACCGACCATAATAACAGGTTCCTGAAGACCCCTCTCAATTCTTGCTATCTGTTTTGCAAAATTTGGAAGAGCAAAATTTGCCAGTTGTCCCGGTCCGATATGATTAAATGATCTCGATCTGATCGTCTTTAATCCATGGTTCTTCCAGTATATCTCCGCCAAAAAATCCGCACCCGCTTTACTAACCGCATACGGATTCAGAGGATTAAAAGAAGTTTCCTCTGTTATGGGTTTCCCATCCTCACTCACATTATAAATATCCGCAGATCCGACGATCAACATCAATGGGTGTTTATCTAATGCATTAACAGCCACCTCAAGAAGATTAAGGGTTCCCAATTGATTGACATAAAAATATTTAAATGGATCCTTCAGAGATAGTGCAACGGAACTAAGCGCAGCAAGGTGATAAATTATATCCGGCTTAATTTCTTTTAAAACTTTCTCTAATGAACCTATTTCTGTTATATCAACCTTCCAGGATCCATCAAGCAGCTCTAATGCTTCTTTAGTGAACTCCGCCTGTTCAAGTCCAATTATCTCATCTTCACCAACCGATTTATAGCGAAGTTCACGAATCAGGTAATTGCCGACAAATCCTGCGGCTCCTGTTATTGCTATTCTCATCGTTCTATTTCTTTAAATCCCCGCCAGTAATTTATTGTATCTTCCAGAGTTTTATCAAATTCATATTCTCTTTTCCATCCGGTAGCTTTTATGAATTTGGAATTATCACCCAGAAGAACCGGCACGTCGGAAGGACGAAGTCTATCCGGATCCTCCTGGATATCAATCTTCACCTTACTCATACTGATAAGCTTATCAAGGATCTCTCTGATATACCAGGTTGTATTTGAGCATATATTATATGCTTCACCCGGTTCGCAGTTTCCTTCCAGTGAATGCCAGTATGCCCTGACCGTATCCCTTACATCAGTGAAATCCCGCCTTGCTTCAAGATTGCCTACATAGATAACAGGATCACGTTTACCTTTCTCAATGTCAACGATCTGTTTTGCAAAATCCGAACAAACAAAAACAAAAGCGCGGCGCGGACCGGTATGATTGAATCCTCTTGTTCTGATTACTTTTGTTCCGTAACTCTGATGATACTGATACCCCAGCATATCCTGTCCCACTTTACTGACAGCATACGGACTTAAAGGACGAAGTGGATTTGATTCCCTGATCGGAAGTTCATCCTCATATACCATTCCATATTCCTCGCTCGAGCATGCTATCTGTATCCATGGATCGATTTTTGCCTTTTTCACAGCCTCAAAGATATTTAATTGACCCACAATATTAGTGACCAATGATTCTGTAGGAGCTTTCCATGATGTCGGCACAAAACTCTGTGCAGCAAGATGAAAGATCTTATCCGGTTTGACAACATCAATAAGAT
>JBHPLC010000154.1:0-3542 GCA_042564455.1 Candidatus Zhuqueibacterota bacterium
ACTTTATGAATTCGGAACTGCTTATCTTAGACGGAATATTCATCGACAGCATCTGGGCAAATCCTAATATAGCCTGCAGCGGCTGGTTAAGTTCATGACAGGCAGCTCCGGCTAACTCCAATACTCCCTGAAATTTCTCTTTTTGCAGCTTCTCAGTTTCTGCGGTTTTTCTGACAGATATATCTCTCATCAAACCAACGAACTTACAACCTGAACTATTCTCTGTTACTTTGCTTGCATTTACAGAACATATTCTTTCTTTACCATCTGCATCAATTATGGATATCTCGTAATCGTACAAACAATTGTCGTTATTTAATTTGGACATGAAGCTGTTATAATCCTCAACATTCTGAAAAAGCAGCTTTATATTTTCACCTAAAACATTTTGTCTTTCATATCCGAAATTGTCTTCTATGGAAGGACTTACCTCAAGAATTTTTCCGGTGCAGGAAATCTCATAATAAACATCGCGAATATTTTCAAATATTGCACGGTATTTATTCTCACTGTTTTTCAGGGCTCTTTCCGCATGTTTATATTCTGTTATATCATTTGCAGTTCCCTGTGATCCGATTATTTTCCATTCATCATCCAATAGAAGCATCAGATTTATTCTCAAATATATTTCATTTCCGGAATTCGAAATATGAGTTGTTTCGTAACCTTTTACAATCCCCTGAATCAAATCTTCGGGAAGATATTTTTTATCCTTCTTTGCAGTCTCAGTTTTTTGAAAATCCCAGAATTTTTTATTGATCATATCATCGGTTTTATAACCATGTGTTTTCTCCCAGGCTTTATTTAAATACGTAAACCTGTATTCATTGTCCATTCTGAAAATAAGATCATGAGAAGTTTCAACAAGATTTCTGTATCTCTCTTCACTTTTTCTTAAAGCTTCCCGGACTATTTTTTCATGACGGCTGCTTTTTAGATGTTCATAGATTACCGCACCGGCCTTGTCGAACGAAGTCAGTGGATCTTTATCAAATTCGGTCAGTTTTTTCTCAAGTTCCCTGACTTTTTCTGTTAAATTTTTATAACTTGGTTTTGACATTACTTCTTTCTGCATTTAAACCAGACTGATATATCCAAAATCTATTACCTAAAATAAAAATGGGCAAAAACTATGCCCATTTTCTTGTAAAATCATTCAGCAATTATAAATCTACTTAAATAAGTATACTAATCAATGATATGAATCACTAATACTGTTAAACTTTAATATAGTATAATTCAACAATATTGCGGAAATCTGAACAATCATATCATAATTTTCTACACTATCTCATTAATTCTGGTCCAATACATTATTCAATGCTCTTGAAAGTTCATGCTGTTCAAACGGTTTCTGTAAGAACTCCTTTATGTTCTTCCTTAACACTTCGGAACTCTTCGCTTTCTGAGTAACTCCACTGACTATCATAACTTTAACATCCGGATTTAGTTTGCGCAGCTCAACAAATGTGTCCTCTCCGGAAAGTTTCGGCATCAACAGATCCAGAACAACTCCGTCAATTTTCTCCTTTTTGTATATTTTTATTGCCTCTAAACCATCCTTAGCTCCAACAACTGAATATCCCAGGAGTCTTAACTGCTCCATCATAAGCTCTCTCATATCATCCTCATCATCGACCACTAAAATTCGGGCATCACCCATTATGAGGTCTTTTGCGTCACTCTTCAACTTAATTTTTTTGGAAGAAATCGGAAGGTATATAATAAATGTAGAACCTTCATTCTTTTCGCTTTCCACTTCAATGAAACCATCATGGTTCTTTATAATTCCATAAACGGTAGCCAATCCAAGGCCTGTACCTTTGCCATAGTATTTTGTGGTAAAGAAAGGCTCAAAGATTTGATTCTTTATCTTTTTGGTCATCCCTATTCCATCATCAGAGATACATATTTTTGCATATTTACCACATTCAAGGCTGTGGAAATGCTTTTTATTCTTATCACTAATGACAAAATTCTCTGATCTGATCTCTAATATTCCGCCATTCGGCATGGCATCCTTGGCATTAATAAAAATATTTGTCAATACCTGATCAAGCTGATTTCTGTCACCAAAAACAATCTTAACATCCTTACTCAGATTATATCTTATTACCACTTTCTTTTCAAACATTTTTTCAGAGACCTGAATAGTATCCTTGATCAGTTTATTAATATAAACAGGTTCCGGACTGAATTTGCTTGGTCTGGCAAACGTAAGCAATTGACTGATCAGCGCTTTTGAACGTTTTGCATTCCTGAAAATATTATTTACCGCTTTTCCTTCTTTTGTATCCGGATCATTAAATCTCAGCCTGAGCAGATCCGCATATCCCATGATTACACCAAGTATGTTGCTGAAATCATGAGCAATTCCTCCTGCGAGTCTTCCTATTGATTCCATTTTTTGAGCATGAAATAACTGTTCTTCCAGCCTTTTTTTCTCTTCTTCTGCCTGTTTTCGATAAGTCATATCCAGAATGATTCCTCTTAAGCCGGTAATTTCATTCTCAGAATAGATCGGATTTGATCTGATCAATATGGGAAACGTTGTACCGTCTTTTCTCAAAGCGATATACTCATCATTTTCAACTGTTTTTCCATTAAGCAATTTGTTAATATTTTCTTCGGCTCTTTTCCTTTCTTCAGGAGCGAGGAAATTAACTGCTTTAAATCCCTGTTCGAAATCATCTCGGGAATATCCGGATATTTCAAATATTTTCTTATTCACAAATGTAGCCATTCCATTTTTGTCTATTTCATATACAACCTCCGGAAGCAGCTCAGCTAATTCCCGGAATCTCTGTTCGCTTTCAAAAAGATATTTTTCAGCCAGTTTTCTCTCGGATATCTCTCTTATGCATCCCTGGATGGCAACGATTTTACCCTTTTCTTTTATTGGCAGTGCATCTATTTCGACCGGAATGGTCCTTTTATCCTTTGTTAATTGACTAATTTCAAGATTCTTGATCCATCTCCCGGAAACAATTTCTTTAATCGCTTCCAAAGCTTTTGGTATATCAGAAGCAGGAGTTGTATACTCGAAACTTTTCCCAATGAGATCTTCCGGATCGTATTTAAAATGTTCCCTGACCTTAGAACTGACATACATTATCTCCCCTTCCGGAGATAATTGAAATATTATCTCATTAATATTGTCAACAATCGTTCTGAGGTTCTCTTCAGATTTTTTCAAGGCTTTTTCAATTTCCAGCCGTTCCAGTATCTCAATGTGCAGTTCTTCGTTAAATTTCAACAATTCAACGGTTCTTTCTTCCACTCGCGTTTCAAGCTGATCTTTTGCTCTTCTTAATTCTTTACTTATTTTCTTTCTTTCCGTAATGTCTCGGGCGACTCCCAGTACAAAAGTTCTATTACTGAATTTGAATGGAAAGGTTTTTATCTCAATGTCGATCAGTTCTCCATTTTTACGCTTCAGTATAAATTCATCAGGACCTGTAGACTTTCCCATCATATTCTTTGCCAGAAGTTTAGCTGCTCTTGCAATATCCTTGCCGGATAAAAGATCAAGTTTCAGAAAA
>JBHPLC010000155.1:0-3530 GCA_042564455.1 Candidatus Zhuqueibacterota bacterium
TGCCTGTAAACTTAATTTCTTGTTGATACTTAAACCACTTTTTTGATAATAGTGGATTAGTAATTTTTAATTCCTTTATCAGTTCTTTTCGCTTGATTCCTTTCTTTTTTGCAATTTCCGGAGCTAAATAACCAAAAAATGTTTGCTCTTCAGGTTGAATTAATTCCCATGGTGGATTACCTAAAAGTACGTCAAAACCGCCTGAATCAATTATTTCAGGAAACTCAAGAGGCCAATGGAAGAATTTATGTTCTGCACACATCGCATTCGCTTTACCCACGAGCTGACCATGAACAGCATTAGGTTTATCCAGGTATTCTAACAATTTATCATGTGTTGGAATCGCTGGATCATCTGTATCAATCAAAGGATAGAAAAATGCCGCTGTCCAGATATTTGCTGCCGTCCAGTCTTTAAACCATGACCTATTTGTCCGAATCTTTTTGTATAATTCCTGCTTATAGTTTACATTTTTCGGATCATCATCTGTAATTTCGTCTAACGAACGGGCCTTATCCGCAAATCCTGCTAAATCTTCTGAAAGCTCATTCTTGAGATTAAGTAAATTATATACTATGCCTTTTTCATAATTCTTCCGCTCAATTTTATTGTGGTTTTTAACTATCCGAGCTACTTCTTTATCATCGCCGGTCACCGGTTTAAAAGCGTCATCCGGAATACCGTCTTTCAGTCTGTCTAACGTATCCAATCCAATGAGACTATTTCCACAACGGATACGATGATCAAGAAACGTTAGAGGTTTTCCACGATTATGTCCTTCTATCCAGAGCGCAACTTTGCAGAGATCGACTGCAAGTGGATTCAAATCTACACCATAAATACAATGTTGAATAACATCCCGTACTGCACTCCTGAATTCTGAGGGAGTTGGATGCTCTTCGCCTGTTCTTACTTTCGCGAGTTCCCGTGCAATACGCCGTGCCGCAGCTAAAAGAAAATGTCCTGATCCTGCTGCCGGATCGCAGACTTTCAAAGATTTTAGTGCTTGTATCTTTTCTTCTTTAGTCTTCGCTTGTTCTAAACGATCTTCTATGACAGGAACCAAAGCACTTTTTATCAGCTCATTAACTAGCTCTGGCCTTGTATAATAAGATCCGGTAGATTTTCGTTCAGTGCCGAAGGCAAGATCGAATGAAATTAACTCTTCATCTATTTTTAAAATAGGATGATAATCAAGGAGAGATTCATATACTGAGCCTAATTCTTCAACATCAAGGTATGCATAATTAATACGGCGTATTGTCTTGTTATCCTTGAAAAGCGATAATTGTGCAAAACCATGAAGAAAATCTTTATTAAACAGTCTTGCTTGCTCCAGATCAGGCATTGCTGAAGGACCAAATAAATCGCCGTTTAAGGCAGATATTCCCATCTTATTGCTTATATTCTCATCACAATACAATATGAATGTCTGTTTCACACCTTCATATAGATCCCAATAGATTTCTTCCGGATTAACCGGACGCTCAACTAATTCACGGAAGCGTGTAATGCTGTAATAAGCATGATAAATTTCATATAGGGAGTCATTCTGTGGATCAGGGCCTACCAGTTTTCTTTCTTCAGCTACCATCAGGAATAGATACCTGTATATCATACGCAGTAATTGCCGATAATACTGTGGAGCTTCAAGATTTCCCTCTTTGATTCCCTCTATAAGATTTGTGTTATCAGGGTGAATTAAAAATCCGTTGCCAAATATCTTTAAAGCCTCTTCAACCCCATCTCTCAACCGATCTCTTACACGACCACCAGTTTCGATTCCATGTTGGTAATAATCTTCGAGAAGACATTCATGTGCAGATTCGGTATCTTTAGGCCATCGTGTTCGATGCACAATACGATAAAATAACTGGAATTCGGAAAAAAGTTCGGCTTCCATCATTTGCTTTAGATCGAATTCGATATAAGTAGGCCTGCTTAAACGTTCAGAATCACGTAGAATCCTGAATTGGGATCCATTTGTTACTATTCCCCATAATGGTTCGCTGCGATTGAGATATTCCTGTATTAAGGCATGTGGTGAAATTCTAGGACGTCCTGTGTGTGGCCGTCGGTCAATATCAATATTTACACCTTCAATATGAATTGGTAGGCCATCTTCGATGCTTTCCAATCGGTGAGAAATGTAATAAGACAGTCCTCCAACTTGGGCAGCTGAACGAGTAAATATAACCTTATCAAATCCAAGTGTTCTAAGCAGAGGAAGAATCCATTGCTCTCGTGTAGGAGTTGTACCTGTTTCACCATCTTTTAGCCGGTTGATGCTTCTTTGCAGAGCCTCCCAGTAAGCTCGTGCATCAGACCAACATGCAGCAATTTCGTCAGTAAGTCGGATATTTCCATCTACTCCGAAATCACTCAGTTTTTGCCCCGGTGCATCAGCTGTATATATCTCTTCCAATAAATCAGCAGAAATCAGCGATCCCTCTGATCGAACAGTCGTAAGATTCATAAATCCTTAACTCCTGATGGATCGAAAATCAAATATATTAAAATACAATTTATATCCATACCATTAATTAACATGGTTTATTTGTCAAATAATTGCCCTTCTTCGCTTCTTCAATAGAAGCAGCATATTTAATTCTCTTATTCTTCAGATCCTCAATAACAACATAATTGATTTCGGGATCAGTTAGTATTCCTTCTAGGTGAACTTCATATACAATTGATTCAAATAAAGATATAAACACAATTACATGATCTTCGTCAACTATGTGATATATCTTATGGAACGGCTGGTACTCTTCCGTGTAATAATGCTGCCTAATCAGTATTCTGCTAGATGTTTGTTGTTCTGTTATAAGTTTCCTTATAAATGAAGAATCTTCTTTAAGCAACAGTTCTCCATAGAATAAACATAAGTAATTGTATGCAATGAGCATTATTACACGCTCATCCGTATCAACTTTACCAGGTGTCTGATATATTTCGGCAAATCGAGATTTAATCGTTGTAGTCTTATCGGATAGTGTTATCGGAGTCTCACTAGGTGCCTTTTCATATTCATCTATTACTGATTCTATCTCTGAAGCGTCTAAACCATCCTTTTTAAGTATTCTTTTCAAATGAGAAATTGTATCAGCTTCATCTAAAATAATACTACCATCAGGTTTACTCTCGGCATAAGTCTTTAAATTTCCATCTTTATAGATGAGCCTATCAGTTTTGCCAATATCTTTGAGGTTTGTATACCACTGACCTTCTTCAATTGATTTAAATAAATCTGGAATAACATTTTGAAGTGATAATATTGCAAGCCTTATAGGATGTGTTTTTTTTGCTGAAGCAATAAGTTCTGATCCAAGCGTACTGTTGCAGTCTACACATTGTATGTTAGATTGTAGAGTGCCTCCGAGAGACTCCGGGATTATATGCTCCCAAGTTAAAGCTTTCTCCTTAAGGCAAATATTACACTTAGTTAATTTACTTGGGCATTTCAAAATCTTCTCTTTATATATAATATTTAAATGACAATACCTCGAGTTTTTCATTGGGGCCGGCAG
>JBHPLC010000156.1:0-3483 GCA_042564455.1 Candidatus Zhuqueibacterota bacterium
ATATCAAGAATATAAATATCAACGAAAATATCCTCGAATGTGCAACGGAAATCAGAAATCTGTTTGCAGAGATGAATACATATTTACTTGCTGAGAAAGATATCCCCAAAAGAACTGCTGAATTAAACGAAAGCATATCTAAAATAGACAGTTATATTGAAAAAATCGGTTCTGACTGGAATGAGGAAAAGATTTCTGTTGCGGATATATCTTTAGAAAAAACTGATGCCGTTCGCATATTTAATAATGATTTTATTAAGTTAACCGGTAAATTAGAGTTAGCAGAACATGACCGCACAAACCTGAAAAGAGAATACGAAAAATGCAGATCATCATTAAATGATTCTGAAGGTGTTCTTGAGGAGTTTGGTGATGCACCCGGCCGAAATATCAATGATCTGAACACTTTTAAGGAAAAGTATGAGATATTGCGGGAAAGGATTGCAGGCTTTAACACGATAACTGCTAAGTTAAATACATATATAGACAGAAAAAATGATAATGATTCTACGCTGGCGAATCTTTCTGCAAGTGTTACCGGAATATCATTTCTTCCGGCTTTTCTTCTGTTTCTGCCAGGTGTAATTACCTCGGTTCTTTATTTTTTCACGGATCTCCCCTTTACCGGACTGGCAAGTATAAACCTTTTCGTTTTATCTGCAGTATTTACCTTAATAACCCTGCTTAACCGGCGCAGAAATACCGACTTGAGGGATCAGATCAGCAGAATACGGGACCATATAAATGATATTGAGCAAAATATCAAAGGTATGGAAAACCAGGTTGCTGAGATCAATAAGGAAATATTTAAACTGCTGCAGGAGCTTCATCTGAAAAGTCTGCCTGATGATTCGACGATACGTAACCTGCTTCGCGAGCTGGAACATGAAAAAGATCGCGCCCTGAAATTTGAACAGTTAAAGAAAGATGTTTCCGAGAGATCAAAGACTCTTGAATATGCTGAAAAAGCTCTATCAGAGAATGAAAAAGAGGTAGAAAAGATAGATCTGAATATCCAAACGAGAACAGCCGAATGGAAAGAATGGCTGAAAAAGGAAGAATTCGACGAAAACCTCGTACCTGAAAGTATTCTAAATATTTATGAAGAGATAAGTAAAGCCAAAAACGAGATCAAGAATAAAAACAGTATCCTTGAAAGAATCGGTTCAATGCAGGATACGATCAGGAATTTCCAGAAAAGTGTAACGGATGTGCTTGAGAGATCAAAAAGCGGTATAGACAAGCAGCTAAGACCTGAAACCATTGCGGAAAACCTTTTCGATGAACTTAATGACAATAATAAGCTCATGCTGGAATTAAAAAGGCTGAAGAGCCAATCAGAAGAAAAAGAATCTCTTATAAAGATGAATGGCGATGAAATTAGTAATATACGGTCTTTTCTTGAGAAACTCCTGCAATCTGAAATACTTGCGGAACCTGCCGGCAATTCAGGTGAAATTAAGGTGCTTGCTGAAAACCTCTTTAAGTCTCTGAAAGATCCGGATAATACAGCTGTTACTTATATTAGTGCGGAAGAAGAGAACATCGAAAATATTCTTAGAGACCTTAATAAGGATAAAGATGACCTGAACCACAGGACCGGATCGCTGGAATCTGAGATCAGCCACCTTGAAAATTATGATTCCTATAATGACAAGCTATTTAATTATGAAACTATCAGCAGTGAGTTAAATTCTACTGTAAAGAAGTGGGCCTCATTGAAAATTGCAAAAATACTTTTAGATAACGCCAAGAAAAAATATGAAGAAGAAAGACAGCCTGATATACTAAAGTCTGCAGGAAAATATATTTCCAAAATTACGAGTGACAAATACAATAAGATAGTATCTCCGATAGATGAGGATACTTTTTATATATCTGATAATAACCTGAACCGAAAAGATATTAAATATCAACTGAGCAGAGGTACTGCCGAAGAGATATATTTTTCTATCCGCCTCGGATTGATCTCAGACCTGAGCAGCAGAAGTGAGCCGTTACCGGTAATAATGGATGATATCTTTGTCAACATGGATGACACCAGGGCTCCCAATGCTTTAAAATGCCTTCATACTTTATTGGAAACAAACCAGGTAATTATTTTCACCTGCCACAAAGACACTAAGAAAATGATCCTCAAGGAATACCCGCATTCCCGTGTATTTCAGCTTCAGGATGGAAAACTAATCTAACATTATTATTTCCTGATATTCAGATAAAACAGTCAAAGACAGAAGCTTGTGATATTAAATTCTCCATTTTTCTCTTGACTACATTCTGACAATATAGTATATTCTGAATAATCAGAATAATCAGTATTTATGAATATTTCATAAATATCATACCTGGAGGAACAAAATGAAAGTGAAGGACTGCTGTGAGGACATTAAGCCCGTTAATTCACGGTATAACGTTGAATCCCTGGTAACAGTTGATGACAGGGGGCAGATGGTACTGCCAAAAGATGTACGCGATAAGGCAGGGATCAAATCCGGTGACAAGCTTATGCTGATAAGTGTGGAAAAAGACAACACAGTCTGCTGTTTTACATTAATTCCGGCAGAGGGTTTCAACGACCTGGTGAAAGGTAAGCTCAGTCCTATTATGAAAGAAGTTTTGTGAATAGTATTAAAAAAGGAGATAAAAATGAAAAAGGATAAAACCAGAGAATTTGTGCGTGAAGAATATTCAAAAGTCGTCGAAGCAGAAAGCTCCTGCTGTGAACCTAAGTCCTGTGGTTGCGGTTCATCTGTAACAGCAGAAGAAATAAGCAGTGGTATAGGCTATTCGGATGACGAAATGACCTCGGTACCAGAAGGCTCTAATCTGGGATTAGGCTGCGGGAATCCTATAGCTCTTGCATCATTAGAAAAGGGTGATACGGTTATGGATCTTGGTTCAGGTGCAGGATTCGATTGTTTTCTTGCTGCAAATGAAGTCGGGGAAACCGGAAAAGTTATTGGAGTTGACATGACTCCTGCAATGCTCGATAAAGCACGGGAAAACGCAGAGAAAGGCGGATATAAAAATGTTGAGTTCCGGATGGGTGAAATTGAGAACATACCATCGGCTGATAATCAAATCGATGTTATGATCTCAAATTGTGTAATAAATCTTTCCCCAGATAAAGACAGAGTTTTCGCCGAAGCATTCCGCGTTCTCAAACCGGGCGGCCGTATGATGATCAGTGATATAGTTCTTCTCGGCGAACTCCCTGAGATGGTCATTGATTCAGTTTCAGCATACGCAGGGTGCATATCCGGGGCAATGCAGAGAGATGATTACTTAGCAGCTATCAGAAACGCAGGTTTCGAAAATATAGAAATTCAGGAAGAAACCAAATTCTCTTCGGATTTTATATTTAATGATCCTGCAATAATGAAAAAATCCATGGAATTGAATATTGATCTTGCTACAATAACCGATCTCTCAGACAATATTGTCAGAAGTATAAAAATCAGCGCAAAAAAACCGATTTAGAAT
>JBHPLC010000157.1:0-3458 GCA_042564455.1 Candidatus Zhuqueibacterota bacterium
CAGAAAAAACGAATAGATCGTTAGTTGATATATATGGTGTTGCCACATTCTACAAGTCATTCAGTTTAAAACCTCGAGGTAAACACCTGATCTCTGTTTGTCTGGGAACAGCATGTCATGTTCGCGGCGGAGCGGAAATTGCCGAGGAATTTGAGAAACAGCTTAAGATCAAAGCAGGAGACACAACACCTGACAAGAATTTCTCACTTGAAACGGTTAATTGTCTTGGGGCATGTGCACTTGGGCCCGTTGCTGTTGTTGACGGCCATTATTTTTCAAATGTAAAGACACGTGATGTCAAAACTATTCTTGATAAAACCAAACGCGGAATTGATAAGGTACAGGTTAAGACTGATGAGCGTGTTTTTCCGGTTGAAGTCAGCTGTCCGAGATGCAATCATTTGCTGATGGATGAGGGTTTCCAGATTGATGATCATCCCTCGATCAGGATAACGGTTTCATTCAAACGGAAACACGGCTGGCTGCGTTTATCCAGTTTATATGGAAGTTTCAATGTCGAAAGTGAATTCAAGATCCCTCAGGATACACTTCTGCATATATTCTGTCCGCATTGTCACCAGGAATTAACAGGTGTTATGGAATGTCCTGAGTGCAATGACGCGGATATGGTTCCGTTAATTGTCAGAGGCGGCGGAATTGTTCAGGTTTGTCCCCGCCAGGGATGCAAAGGTCACATGCTTGATGTTTCATAATTAAACCATAACAAAACAACTTAAAGACATTATTTAGTAAAAGGAACTATAGATGAGATATTTAAAATCCTTGGAAGACTTTAAGCAGATGCGGCAGATTATTTTGGATGAAGCGTCAGATACTAATCCAAAACTTGTAGTCTGTGCAGGTACCGGTGGTCAGGCAAGTGGAGCAAATGATATTATCAGAGTCATTAAGAAGTATATTCTTGAAAAAGAATATCAGGATAAAATATCTATTAAAATTACCGGTTGTCAGGGTTTTTGTGAAATGGATCCGTTTATTATTGTCGAACCCGGCAGTAATCTTTATCCAAAACTGGAAATGAAGGATGTGCCGAGAATTATTGACTCGGCGATCAACGGAGGAATTGTTGAAGATCTGCTTTATGAAGAATCCAACAAAACCCGCTGCGAGTCTAAAGATGACATACCTTTCTTCCAGAAACAAACACGCACTATCTTAGGAAGAAATGAGCGTATAGATCCTATCAGGATCTACAATTATATCCAGGAAGAAGGTTATCACGCACTTGAGAAAGTGCTTGAAAAATTTGATCCGGAATGGATCATCGAAGAAATAAAACGCTCCGGACTTCGGGGAAGAGGCGGTGCAGGATTCCTGACGGGAAGAAAATGGGAAGTCGCCAGAGCGTCAAAGAATGTATTGGAGCAGAAATATGTAGTCTGCAATGCCGATGAAGGAGATCCGGGAGCATATATGGACAGAAGCCTGCTCGAGGGTAATCCCCACTCAATCATTGAGGGAATGCTGATTGCAGGATTAGCTATGGGTGCAACTAAAGGTGTTATTTATGTACGAAGCGAATATCCTCTAGCAATAAAACATACACTCATTGCCCTGAGGCAAGCACGGGATTTTGGATTCCTGGGTGATGATATACTTGGATCTGGAAAATCATTTGATATTCAGATTGTAAAAGGCGCCGGAGCTTTTGTCTGCGGTGAAGAAACAGCATTAATTAAATCTATCGAAGGTAAGATAGGCGAGCCAAAACAACGGCCTCCATATCCGACTGACAGAGGTATAAACGGATGCACTACATGTATCAATAATGTAGAGACACTTGCAAATGTACCGATAATTATCAACATCGGAGCAGATGAATATGCAAAGGTTGGTGTTCCCGGAAGCACTGGAACAAAGATATTCAGTCTTGTTGGAAAGATCAGGAATACAGGCCTTGTTGAAGTACCGATGGGAGCAACTCTGAAAGAGATGATCTATGATATCGGTGGAGGGCCTGTTGGTGATGTCAAGATCAAAGCAGTTCAGACAGGCGGACCCTCCGGCGGATGTATTCCTGCGTCAATGTTTGATATCCCTATCGATTATGACAGCCTTAAAGAAGTCGGTTCAATTATGGGTTCCGGCGGTATGATCGTTATGGATGAACATACTTGTATTGTTGACATAGCAAAATACTACATGAAATTCCTTATGGAAGAATCATGCGGTAAGTGTTATACATGCCGAAAGGGGACACAGCGCATGTATGAGATCCTCGAAGATATCTCCGAAGGAAAAGGAACAATAGATCAGCTTCAACTGCTTGAGGATCTGGCCCTGGTGGTAAGAGATACAACCATGTGCGGTCTTGGTCAATCGGCTCCGAATCCTGTCTTATCGACACTGAAGTATTTTAAACATGAATATATTGAACATATCAAGCATAATAAATGTCGTGCAGGAGTCTGTAAAGAACTTGTCGGAGCGCCGTGTCAGGATGCATGCCCGCTCGGTACGGAAGCATGGAAATATGTTGCTCAGATTCAGCGCGGTGAATACGAAGAAGCTTATAAGACCATCCGCGAGCCAAATCCATTTCCTTCCGTATGTGCGAGAGTTTGCGACCATCCATGTGAGAAAAGATGCCGCGCAGGGAAAAGCGGCGGTGAGGCAATTGCAATTAGGTCGCTGAAAAGATTTATTACAGACCAGGTTGATCCTTCTGCCTATAAGACAAAAGTAAAAACAGGTAACGGTAAGAAACTGGAAAAAGTTGCTGTGGTCGGTGCCGGACCTTCCGGATTAACAACCGCTCATTACCTGTCATTAAATGGTTTCAAGGTAACAGTATTTGATTCGAATCCTGAACCGGGCGGAATGCTTCTTTGCGGTATTCCATCTTTCAGACTGCCTCGTGAAACTATTAAGAAAGAAATAGATTCCTTGTTAAACGACAATATCACTTTGAAATGTAATACTGTTTTAGGCAAGGATATTACGATCAAAAAACTTCAAAAAGACGGATACAAGGCTGTTTATCTTGCTCTGGGCGCACATAAGAGCAGAAGCCTTAATATTCCGAAAGAAGATTCAAAAGGTGTTTATTCTTCATTGCACTACTTAAAAGAATACAATATCAACAATGTTAATCTGGCCAAAGGAAAAGTTGGAATCCTTGGCGGTGGTAACTCTGCCATAGACTCTGCAAGAGTAGCTCTGCGACAGAAAGATGTCGACGAAGTAACTATTATTTACCGTCGTACGGACAAGGAAATGCCCGCTTTTCAGGAAGAGATCGAAGCAGCTATGCATGAGGGAGTATCAATTCAGACTCTTATTTCACCCTCAGAAATTATTGCTAAAAATGGCCGTATAACCGGATTAAAATGTATTAAGAATACACTCGGAGATGTGGATTCCAGCGGAAGACGCAGACCTGTTCCGATCGAAGGTTCTGAATATACAGTTGAACTCGATACGCTTATCGTAGCGAT
>JBHPLC010000158.1:0-3407 GCA_042564455.1 Candidatus Zhuqueibacterota bacterium
GCATCGGACAGTAATTCCTTTCTATGTTCATTTATTAATGATTATAGGTTTATAGATCACGATAGATTCTTTAAGGATGTGTCCGGTCTGTGTTGGGATATCAGGAATTCACAGCCTTATATGGCTTCTGTTCAGAATCAGGTGCTTAATTTCATGAAAAAAGTCAAAGAACCGCTGCAGGACAATCCGGATTTTGACTTTCTGAGGACTGAACTGCTGACTTATCTGAAAGCTGAAAAACATAGTATTTCCGGAATGCTGAAAGATCTTGGTAAAGAAGGTACTGAGTTGATATCCCCGTTTTCTAATTTACTTACATACAGCGCCAGTGATTCGGTATTTCAGATCCTAAGATCTGCTGAACGGTCCGGTAAAAAATTCTCGGTTGTATTATCTGAGGCAAGACCGATGAAGGAAGGTGTAAAATTCGCAAAAAGAATCGCTAAAATGAATATCCCGGTTACACTTGTTGTGGACATGTATCTTCCTCATTTCATCCCGACCGTAGAGTTTGTTTTAATTGGCGCTGACTGGATAAGCGAAACACAGTTCACGAATAAAATAGGGACAGGTTTTCTGGTTGATCTGGCTCATAAACAGAATATTCCTGTATATATTGCAGCTTCTACGGATAAGATACTTGCACAAAAATACTATCCTCTTAATATCGACAGTCAGCCGCAGGAGGAGATCCTCAGAACAGAAAATGATCAGCTGACCGTGAAGAACAGGTACTTTGAAGCGGTTTTATTATCCGGGGAAATGAGGTTTATCACAGAAAAAGGGATTCTGGAACTTGCAGAAATAGTTTCGATCGCCGGAAAAACAAGAATTAAAGATTAAATGTCATAAATTTGAAGTATCTGTACCTTCAGATGTAATAAATATTTAGATTTACGTACTGTCTTACCTATAACAATATTGATCTTTTGTATAGTTTTGAACATAACAACAACATAATAACAGGAGGAATTCCGAAATGAAAGGATTTTTGAATTTCCGCATGGGGAAGGTATATAGTTATCTGATACCTTCTCTATTGGTAGTGCTGATTATATTTTTAACGACAGCGCCGATCTTTGCTCAGGAAACAGTAAAAAGGCCTAAACCGAATTATGAACTTGCCAATAAGTTCAATAATATCAGGTCTTATGTTTATGACACTTCGGTCAGGCCGAACTGGATCGAAGAAACCGATATGTTCTGGTATACGTACCGGAACAGCAATGGCAGGTTCTATTATTTGGTAGATCCAGTCAAGAAAACAAAAACCGAGGTCTTTGACAGAGGAAAATTTGCGGCAGCAATGTCAGAGAGATTTCACAAACCCATCGACCCTACACAGCTTGATAGTTATAACTTTAAGTTCGTTAATGACATGAAGGCAGTAGAGTTCATAATGATGGACAGTGTTAAGTTCCAGTATGATCTGGTGGCTAACAAATTAGATTCAATTGGAATAGCCGATGCAGATGACCGCCGCGGCGGCGGTGGACAGCGCGGCGGCCGAGGCGGCGGCGGCCGAGGCGGCGGCGGAAGTAATTTCAAGAATTTCTCACCGGACAGCACAATGTTCGCCTATTCGAAGAATTACAACCTTTATGTTATGGGCGCTGACAGTATGGAAGTCCAGCTGACATTTGATGGTGTTGAAGACTACAGTTTCGGTGGTGATACCTCATTAACCCGGAAAACAAGGGCAAGCGTATCCTGGTCCGAAGACTCAAAAAGATTCTATGTCCAGAGGCGAGACAGCAGGAATCTCGGAAAATTATACCTTGTGAACGAAGTGAAGGCTGCTCCGGATGGATCCCCGTTGACTTATGCAAGGCCCGAGCTTGTTGAATATAATTATACTATGCCGGGAGATGAAAACGTTTCACAGACGGAAATGTTCATTTTTACCAAAGATACAAAAGAGTTCAAACCTGTTCCGATCGAAAAATGGAAAGACCAGAGACTGTCAAGCGTCAGATGGGGCAAGAACTCGAACGAGATTTATTTCCAGCGTAAGGACAGAACGCAGGATCGGCATGACGTCAACATCTATTATGCTGATACTAACGAGGTGAAGACACTGATATATGAGTATATTGAGAATTCATATGTTGAGACAAAAGGAATCAGTTATCTGGAAGACTTTTCTGAATACATCTGGTGGTCGGAACGTACCGGATGGGGTCATTTTTACCTCTATGATTATGACGGTACGCTGAAAAATCCGATCACATCGGGAGCTTTCCTGGCAACCGGTATTGCCGAAATCGACACAACGGCAAGAGTTTTGTATTTTAACGGAGTCGGGAGGGAACCGGGTGAAAATCCATATTACAGCCACCTGTACCGGGTGAATTTTGACGGTACAGGTTTAACACTTCTTAATCCCGGAGATGCCAGCCACTCAGCTTCATTGTCACCTTCGAATAAGTTCTTTGTGGATAGCTACTCACGCGTGGATATGGCACCGGTATCTGAACTCAGGGATAATCAGGGCAACCTGGTGATGAAGCTTGAAGAATATGACATGTCGGGACTGAACGAGATCGGATGGCAGTTCCCTGAGAAATTCAAGGTTAAATCCGCAGACGGCGTCTATGATATCTACGGTGTTATGTGGAAACCTGTTGACTTCGATCCGGAAATGAAATACCCGATCATTGCGCATGTATATCCGGGACCGCAGACCGAAAGTGTTCCGGCGACTTTCTCGGCGACCAACAGGAACAATACACTCGCACAGCTTGGTTTCATCGTAATAGCGATAGGCAACAGGGGAGGAAGCCCCGATCGTTCCAAAGCTTATCATAACTACGGTTACGGGAATCTGAGAGATTACGGTCTTGCAGATAAAAAGGCGGGCATCGAACAGCTTGCGTCACGCTATTCTTTCATAGATATCGAAAAGGTCGGTATCTACGGCCACTCTGGCGGCGGATTCATGTCTACTGCCGCACTGGTGGTACCGCCGTATAATGAATTTTTTCATGTGGCTGTCTCATCCTCGGGTAACCATGACAACAACATGTATAACCAGAACTGGAGCGAAAAACACCACGGTGTCAAGGAAGTGACATCTTCAGGAAGGGAAGAGCAGACCACACAGGGCAGAGCAGGCAGAGCAGGCCGCGGAGGACAGCAGACAGGTCAGAGGGGCAGAGGCGGTCAGCAGACGCAGGGACAGAGAGGACGCGGAGGACAGCAGGAGGAAGAAGCAGAGGATGAGATCAGGTTTGAAATAACCGTACCGGCAAACCATGAAATGGCTGAGAACCTGAAAGGTCACCTGCTTCTTGTTCACGGAACAATGGATAATAATGTGCATCCGGGCAACACTATACGTATGGCGGATGCCCTGATAAAAGCAAATAAACGGTTCGATCTGATGATGATGCCGGGACAGGCGCATG
>JBHPLC010000159.1:0-3377 GCA_042564455.1 Candidatus Zhuqueibacterota bacterium
AAACTCTGCAGGGACACTGAAGATCAAAAGCCTTTGCTGTTCTATTCGCAGGAACTCTCTCGCAATTTTAAAGATTCAACTGATCCATTCAGTAAAAGACACATTATCAAAGTCTATACGCCGAGTAATCATATGGCGGCGGCAGATTCCGCATTAGAGCATAAGTTTAATGATACTGTACTGGCGTTCAAGACCGCTATTCCGGACTATTCTCCACTAACTGATATCAATAGCCAGAAGATGAACCTGTTTCTGGATCACGACACCGCACAGTTTATGAGTGATGTCGGGATAAACATTGACGGCCTTGGAGAAGATTTTCAGTCGATCGAGAGTGTAAGTTCCAATCCTTATCTTGAGGACATAGCTGTTGACGCCTCAAAGTTAAAAACTGAGCTGGCAAATCTCAAAAACAATTACAGGATCACCAAAGAACAGATGGCGGGTGAGTTCAAAGAGCACATTGATCCGAGGACTTTGGATGATGATGCATTTGCCGAAGCTCTTTCTCATGAAAAAGTGTCACAGAGTTTGGTTCAAACATATTTGTCGCTCAAGGAACAGATACAGGCTATTGAAGCGCAGCTTGGCGAAGTGTCATCTGTTGTATTTAACGAGACCAAATCGAAGATTAAATTACCAAAACTAATAGAGGAGAAGGCAAATGAAAAAGTATTATGGTTTTAAATTTGAGGATGAAGACGAACGTTCTGAGAAGACTGATCAAGAAACCGGATATGCTGATACGCAAGAACAGGAAAATTATTCATACTTACATGATACAGTGGTACCGATGGTAGTGGATTTCCTCATAGTGTACGGCGCATACTCTGCAATACGAGATATTGCGTGTTCATTAATAAGGAGAGGAGGAACGTAAAATGCCGCTTTATGAATACCGTTGTAGTTATTGCGATCACCTTTTTGAGCGGCTTAATCATCATGATTCTGATCTTCCGCTCTGCCCGGTGTGTAACTCCGAAACAGTAAAGATTTTCAGCCAATCATCATTCAGACTTAAAGGCGCGGGATTCCACGCCAACGATTATACGCGTTATAGCCGAAAGAATGTAAATAAAACATCTTGACAATTATTAGTTGCGAGATCAACACAAACACAACTAGCTATCGCAGTTTTGTGTTTATAAGGGTAATCTGCGTCTGACAATGACAGATTATGCCCCTGTTTGCCACACTGTGGTAGCGTTGTGTTGGTCTCGCAGCCATGCAGGTTACTTCGGAAGGCGGCAGGGGTTTTTATATTCCCTCCTGTCTCCTCCATCAAACTTACATAAAACGCATTCCAACAGTTTACGGAGGTTACAATGAGAAAATCGTTTAACAGTTTAAGTATCTGTTTACTCTTCATTGTGTTAACGATGTTGTTTCAGACGAACGTCTTTGCTCAGTTAGAGTGGACGAGTCCCACGACTTCAGCCGGTAATACTTGGTTCTGGTCTACCTGGAAAACCGACAATTCGGAATATCGCTTAATAAGGAAGAGTGGAGATAAATTTGAAGTAATGCATTCAGGATATAGTACTACACCGGAGTTTACTTACACTTTAACAGCCGAAGAAATATCTGCACTCTATACTGGTTTATCCCCATTAAGCGTAATGGGGACTATTAGAGCACTTGATTTGACAGGTGACAATGTACCGGAGTATATGCTCTATGCCCAATTTTCCGAACCCTACAGGACGTCTCTAAAAATCATGGACCTTGTCACGGGTACTGTTATTCTGGATTTAAATGAAGATGGTATTTCTTATGCTAGCTATGTTATGGCAGGAGATTTTGATAATGACGGTAAAATTGAACTAAGTATCGGGAAAACTAATAATTCAACCAGTGAGTACAATATCCTTGTTTACAGCACAGGTGTTCAAGTTCCAACAGGTGTTGCAATTGGAAGTATGGTTCCAAAGACATTTTCATTAAACCAGAATTATCCAAATCCTTTCAATCCATCCACAAAAATATCCTTCGATTTACCAAAAGTCAGTGATGTCAATCTCACGATCTTTGATGTTAGTGGTAGAGTGGTTAAGAAACTGGTAAAAACCATGATGTCTTCAGGTAAACATGAGATTATGTGGAATGGCACCAATGATGTAGGGCAATTAGTCGCCAGCGGAAATTACTTCTATACACTACAGGTCGATGGCAGACAGATTACCAGGCGCATGATTCTTTTAAAATAACAAAGCCGACAAGGATTAATTAAATATCTCTGGATTGCTAACGTAACGTAGTTCTCACATTCATTCTAATACTATATGGAGGATTTTATGAAACATTCATTTACAAAGTTATTGTTTATTTGCATCACAGTGGTTCTGATGTCAAACACAGCATCATTTGCGCAGTTTACAAAGGAATGGACAGGCCCAACCGTGAATGAGACTGTAGATCCATGGTACCCTTGGGCAATCTCTACACCAAGTAATAACAACTGGGATGTTCAACATTCTAGTTTCAGGTATATCACTTTGGTGGGCAATCAGATTCAAGTATTACCGGCAGCACTCGGATCAACTCCAGAATATACGTACGATGTTCCTGCGGCAGTATGGCACGAAGTTCTAAGTTTAAATTTCGATTTCACTGGAGATGGTATTACTGAATTTTTACTAAGATATATTGACAGCGGTACTAATGAAAATGTTATAAGGATTATTAATCTGGTCTCCGGTGCACAAATTGCTGAATTTAGGGACGCATCGAATTATTTTGATAGTGATCCAATTATTGCAGATATCGACAAAGATAATCAGATTGAAATTGTATTTAAAGCTCATACTCCTCTTAATGAATCATTTCAAGAAATGTACAGCACTGGTTTATCAGTTGGTGTTACTGAGAGTGCATCTTCACAAATACCGGAAACTTTTAAACTAAGTCAAAACTACCCAAACCCGTTTAATCCTATAACGAAAATACCATTTTCATTGCATAAGCCAGGGAGTGTTAAACTGACTATATTTAACACACAAGGATCTATTATAAAGAATCTTGTTGTTGGAGCGCAGTATGGCGCTGGAGAACATGCAATCGTCTGGGACGGGCGAAATGAATTCGGTGTGCATGTAGCATCTGGAACGTACTTTTACACCATGCAGATTGACGGTCAGGAATTCATTTCAAAAAAGATGGTTATGATTAAATAGAAGAATATCTAATTACAAATAACTGAGCCGGTAGATATGTTCTGCCGGCTTTTTGTTTGTAGTGAAATTTTCCAAAAGGAGCTGTGAAAAATTCCCAAAAAAATATACAGAATCCGTATTTTTATATCAAAAACAAAAGGTCCTTATAGCTGGTTTAAACCTGGCTTCACTTTAGTTCACTACCTGGCTTCCTTGGCAGGGGGG
>JBHPLC010000016.1:0-49273 GCA_042564455.1 Candidatus Zhuqueibacterota bacterium
CGTCCATAGAATCGGATTTCCGTATGGAGACTATGAGATCAGTGGTAATGGGTATGAACGGAGTTGTTGCCACGAGTCAACCGTTGGCTGCTAATGCCGGTCTTGACATCCTGAAGAAAGGCGGAAATGCAATAGATGCAGCTATTGCCACTGCTGCAGTCCTCACTGTTGTGGAACCGCATAGTACAAGTCTCGGGGGTGATGCATTCATGATGGTATACCTGGCAAAAGAGAAAAAACTGGTTGGATTAAATGCAAGCGGGCGGGCACCATACGGAATGACACTGGAAAAGCTTAAAGAGAGGCTCGACGAACAGGAAAGAAGGAGAATTTCAGGTATATATGGCGTTACAGTGCCGGGTGCGGTTGACGGATGGTTTACACTCCATGAAAAATACGGTAAACTAAGTATGAAAGAAATACTGGAACCGGCGATATATTATGCTGAAAACGGCTTTCAGGTAACTCAGATAATTGCAAGTAACTGGAGAAGTGCACAAAGAAAATTGTCAAGTGAGCCTTCTTCATCAGAAACATGGCTGATCGATGGCAGAGCGCCTAAAATGGGAGAAGTCTTTGTCAATAAAGACCTTGGAAACACATTCAGGAAAATGGCAGCAGGTGGTAGAGATGCATTCTATAAAGGAGATATTGCAGAAGCTATTGTAAAATATTCCGATGAGAAAAACGGATTTCTGACTATGAAGGATTTTGAGGACCATACATCCACATGGGTAGAACCGATATTTGCCGATTACAAGAATTACAGATTATACGAACTGCCTCCGAATGGTCAAGGTATTGCGGCGCTGGAAATGCTGAAAACACTTGAGAATGTTGACCTGAAATTTTTTGGCCACAATACAGCCGAATATATTCATCATGTTGTTGAAGCAAAAAAACTTGCCTATGCCGACCTGAGTAGATGGGTAGGCGATCCTGAATTTAATGAACTGCCTATCGAGGAACTTATTTCAGATGAATATGGAAAAAAGCAGTTTGAAAGGATTGATCCTAATAAAGCTTTAAACAGGCCGGAGTCTGGACTGCCTGAAAAAGGTGATACTGTATTACTGCAGGTGATGGATAAGGATAAGAACGCAGTTTCATTCATTTACAGCATTTATTCTTCATTTGGATCAGGCCTTGTAGCTCCCGGTACAGGATTTACATTGCAGAACAGAGGAGAATTGTTTTCACTCGAAGAAGGGCATGTAAACGTTGTCGAACCTCATAAACGCCCTTTTCATACAATTATTCCCGCTATGGCTTTCAAGGATGGAGAGTTCTTTATGACATTTGGTGTTATGGGAGGATCTGTCCAGCCTCAGCAGCATGTGCAGGTATTCCTTAATGTGGTTGAATTCAATATGAATATGCAGCAGGCTGTCGAAGCCCCCCGTTTTAATCATGGAAGCGGATTAAGATTAACCGTTGAACCCGGAATAAGTGAAGAAGAACTGTTGATGCTCGAGAGCTGGGGACATGTTCTTACAAGAAGGACGACAAAAGGGGCTGTAGGCGGTGCTCAGGGTATAATGTTCGACAAAGCGACACGCGGTATGCTTGGAGGTTCAACTCCGCATAAGGATGGCTGTGCTGTTGGTTGGTAAGCTGCTTTAATTAGTTATAGCTAACTAATTATATTATAATAGCATATATCATATACTTAAAGTGTGCGAGATCTTTTAATTAATAGATGATTGTTTATGGACAAGATTCGTATCGAATTCCTGCAAACTTTGAAGCAATTCAATGATACAGTTGAACTTCAGAGAATAGTATGGAAGCTTCAGAATTATAAAGACTGTATTCCGGATCATATGCTGCTGGCAATAGTAGAGAGCGGCGGTTATGTAATAGGCGCATATCAGGCAGAAAAACTAGTAGGATTTTCGGTTATTCTGCCAGCTGTTACTGAGGATTCACAGGTATACCAAAGATCACATATATTAGGCATACATCCTGATGTACAGCATGAAAATATCGGTTATAAGATGAAAATTGCTCACATGGGAAGAGCTCTTAAAGATAATATTAACAAGATTGTATGGACGTATGATCCTTTATTGGGAGCAAATGCAAATCTGAACATAAAAAAGCTCGGCGGAATATGTAATAAATATTTTGTTGATGTATATGGTGAAGTAATGGGCGGAAGTGAGCTTGTTTCAGGTTTACCGTCAGACAGATTTCTGCTTGAATGGCATATTGGATCAAAAACAGTCAAAAACAGATTCAATCAAAAGGAAATAATAGACAAATCTGACCTCTCAATTGATCCGGTTAATACTGTTGAAATAAAAAAGAATGATCTTCAGGAAATGACAGGATTCAGCACAGATCATTCGAAAGAGGAAATATTTATTCAGATACCTTCTGATTTCCAGAAAATATATGATACAGATAAGGGTCTGGCAATGGACTGGCGCATGAAATTCAGGGAAATGATTATAATATACTTTGAAATGGGTTATACGGTAGTGGATTTTTACAGATCGAAGGGGAAATGCTCATTAGTTGAGAACTTTTACCTGCTGGAAAAAGATTATAAACTGGAATAACAATGAAAATTGAAAAAATTGAACTTAGATTAGTTGAAATTCCGCTAAAACACTATTTTGAAACAAGTTTCGGGCGTTCAACAAGCGAAAAACATATTATTGTTAAATTATTCAGTGAGGGATTGGCCGGATATGGTGAATCAGCTGTAATGGAGGATCCTTCGTATTGTTATGAAACTGTAAAAACGGCCTGGCATATTCAAAAAGACTTTCTTTTACCTGCGATTCACAATAAAAACATAGATACGGTTGAGGATTTTATAAAAAGCATTAGCAGCGTCAGGGGAAATCATTTTGCTAAAAGTGGAGTTGAGGCAGCATTCTGGCATCTTCTCTCCCAAAAAGCCGAAGAGCCGTTGTTTAAGCTCTGGGAAGGAACAAGAGACAGAATCCAATCGGGTGTAAGCATAGGTATTCAGGAGAACATAAATGAATTATTAAGCAAGATCGATGGTTTTTTAAGAGAAGGCTATAAGAGGATTAAGATAAAGATCAAACCCGGATGGGATGTACAGGTTTTAAAAGAGATCAGAAATGAATTTGACACTATCCCGTTAATGGTTGATGCGAATGCTGCATATAGTATTAGTGATATTAATATTTTACAGGAAATAGACAAATATGAACTGATGATGATTGAACAGCCCCTGCATTTTATGGATCTGACTGATCATGCTGAGCTTCAAAGTAAAATTAAGACACCCATATGCCTTGATGAAAGCATTAGCGGTCTGAGAACTGCTATGACCGCAATTAAAATGAAAAGCTGCAAAATCATTAACATTAAACCTGGCAGAGTAGGGGGCTATTATTTTGCAAAGAAGATCCATGATCTTTGTCAGGAAAATGATATTCCTGTGTGGTGCGGGGGAATGCTGGAATTTGGGATCGGACGGGCTTTTAATATTGCATTATGTTCTCTGCCAAATTTTATTTACCCGGGTGATGTATCCTCAAGCAGCAGGTACTTTCAGGAAGATATTGTAACTCCTCATATTGAATTTGAAAATGGTGAACTCAGTATCCCTCAAAAATCAGGATTCGGTTATAAACCCGATGATAAAATGATAGAGAAGTATACAGAAAGCAAATATGAATTAAAATAGGGATCAATAATATGATAATAAATCTTGAATTTTTTGCTGTTGTCAGAGAAATTGCAGGTGTGGATAATATTAAGATCGAAATTCCCGCCGGCTCAAATAAAAAAGATCTATTAAAGCACGTCATTAAGAGATGGCCTAAACTTAAGAAATCATTGGAAGAAGTGTCATTTGCTGTAAACGAAGAATTCGTATTTGAAGATTTTAAGCTGAAAGATAAAGATGAGGTTTGTTTAATCCCACCAGTCAGCGGAGGATAACCTGTGGTAATTATATCAGATGAACCTGTGTGTGAGGAAAAAATCCTTAATTCTTTTAAAGGACCAAATACAGGAGCAATTGTTACATTTACCGGTGTTGTGAGGGGAAAATCAGGCAACAAAGAGATTTTGAGTATTTTTTATGAATCACATCCCGCCTTAGCAGAAAAACAGCTTGAAAATATAATTATATGCACAAAAAGTGATTTTGAAATACAGGATGTTGGTATATATCACAGAATAGGTATGGTAGAGGCAGGAGAAGCCAGTGTTTTTATTGCAGTTACTGCAGAACACAGAAAAGATGCTTTCAATGCCTGTGAAAATATAATAAATGAGATAAAATCAAAGGTTCCGGTATGGAAAAAAGAGATATTTAAAAACGGTTCTAAATGGGTTAATGGGAAAAAAATAAAAAGCTGATAAAATATGAATATTTCATTAAAATCTAAAACCGACTGGTTTTGTCCGAATTAGATATATACTGTTTTCTAATTGGTTGTATATTATATAATGAAATAGTAAGTTCATACATAAATTTTTGATGAATATCCCAGAGATCACACTGGAAATTATAAATAGCTAAACGGTGTGACGGATATCTAAAATATGGAGGTGTTTCACCTATGGCTTATTTGATAACTGACGAATGTATTGCATGCGACGCATGCCTGCCAGAATGCCCGAACGAAGCAATAGAAGAGGGTGATCCTATTTACACTATTGATCCGGAAAAATGTACCGAATGTGAAGGGGAATTCGATGATCCGCAGTGTGACGAAGTTTGTCCGGTTGATGATGTTTGCATACCGGATCCTGATCATCCAAAGGCATAAGCTGCAAAGAGTTTTAAAAATTTTTATAGAATAGGCGAGAAAGACCCCGGATACTCCGGGGTCTTTTTATTTCAATAACATTGAATATTTTGCTTGAACATGAGTATTTTAAATTTATATTATTCTTTCCTGATAACAAATAAATCCAAAAACCATAAGAGGTACTGTTATGAAGGATCAAATTTTAAAAGTTTCATTAGTATTCGTTTTATGTATAATGATTTCGGGATCTTTATCAGAAGCTCAACAGCTCCATATTGTGAAGAAAAATCCGGTTATTGAAGAGATTGTAAGTAAAATTTCTTATGAAGATATTATAAGGATGCATGATAAACTGGTTTCTTATACAGTAAGAAATACTTTTTCCGATACAATGTCCAATACGAACGGAGTCGGTGCTGCAAGAAGATGGATTTTCAGTGAGTTAAATAAAATCAGCGAAAACAGCGGCGGCAGGTTACAGGTATATTATGACGAATTTGAAATGAATTTACGTCAGAATGAACAATTGCAGGCATTGTGGGGAGATGCGGAAAAACTTTTAGTTAAAAATGTTGTCGCGCTGCTTCCGGGAAAGACAGACGACCTGAGATTTATCATTAACGGACATTATGATACAAGGGCCGCAGGTAGCTATGATATTACTTCGTCTCAACCGGGAGCAAATGATGACGCAAGCGGTACGATAATTACAATGGAACTTGCGAGAGTATTAAGCCAGTATGAATTCGATCATACTCTCCTGTTCGTAGCTAATATTGACGAAGAACATGGTTTAACAGGCGCTAATCATATGGCTCAAATGGCTTTGGATGAAGGCTGGGAAATCGGCGGTGTTATAGCTGACGATATAGTGTCTAATATACACGGGGGGAATGGTATAATTAACAATTCTGCAGTCAGAGTATTCTCGCCGGATCCGGTAGATTCGAAAAGCCGGCATTGGGCAAGGTATTGTAAATATGTAGGTGAACCATATGCACCGGAGATAAAACTTAATCTGGTTTTCAGGTTAGACAGGTACGGACGAGGAGGAGACCATAGTACCTTTGTAAGAAGAGGATTTCCCGGGATTAGGTTTACTGAACTAAATGAGGATTTTGCGCATCAGCACGGTGTGCATGTGGATCTGACAGAGTTTATGTCACGTGAATATATGCACTCTGTTGCAAGAATTCAGGCAGCTATAATGTCCTCGGCCGGTCTTGCCCCAAGACCTGTAGTCCTGCAGAATCCTTCAAGGGATAGAAGTGATTATTCCACAAGGCTTGTATGGACACACGACACACAGGAAACAGATATAGCCGGATACAGAGTATTTATAAGAAAAACAGATTCAGGATACTGGCAGGAAATTATTGATGTGGGTATGCCGGAAAAAACCGTTAGAACAAGAGGAAGAGGTGAGAACAGGAGAGAAGAGGAAGTTTTCCAGGTAAACCTGAAACACAGATCCATAGACGATTATATTTTCGGTATGGCCGCTTATGATAAAGATGGAAATATCAGCCTGGTATCTACTTTTGAAGGACGTTAATATATGAAATAATATTAAGGATAGTTAATATGATATGTATAAAAGTTAGAAGTTTAATATTTATTGCACTTATTTTAGTTTTATCTGCCTGTTTTACAGGAAGCTCTAACGCACAGTATTTAAGAATTGAAAAGAAAATTCCTGTAGTTGAAGAGATAGTCTCGAAGATCTCTCTTGAGAATGTTAAAGAAATGCATGATAAAATAGTATCATTTGAGACAAGAAATGTCTTTTCGGATACATTGTCTGATACAAGAGGCAGGGGTGCTGCATGGCGCTGGATATTCGGTAAGTACAATGAGTTTAAATCAACAGGCAGTGACCGGTTAAATGTTTATTATGACGCATTTGATCAGGAACCTACATCAAGGATTGCAGGGAAGCTTCAGGAATTAGGCGAAGAAACACACAGACTGGTAAATATTGTGGCAATGCTGCCCGGCAAAACAGATGACATCAGATATATAGTCATGGGTCATTTTGATACTATGCCCCGGAACGGAAGAGATGGAGAGACAACTAATCCCGGTGCGAATGATGACGCCAGCGGGACGATCATAACTATGGAACTGGCAAGAGTACTAAGTCAGTACGAATTTGACCACACTTTGATGTTTATTGCTAATGATGCTGAAGAGCAGGGCCTGTTAGGAGCCCATCACATTGCCCAGATGGCTTTGGATGAAGGATGGACAATTGGCGGTATGATAACTGACGATATAATCGGAAATATCTGGGGCGGGAACGGTGTTATAAATAATTCTGCCGTAAGAGTGTTTTCACCTGATCCTATTGACTGTATAAGCCGGCATTGGGCAAAGTATGCTAAATATGTTGGTGAACCATACGTGCCCGGATTGAAGATCAACCTGGTTTTCAGGCTGGATAGATACGGGAGGGGAGGAGACCACAGGCCATTCGCGGAAAGAGGTTTTCCAGGGATCAGATTTACGGAAATGAATGAGGATTATTCTCGTCAGCATGGAGACAATGTTGATACAATTGAATTTGTCTCAAGAGAATACATGACCCAGGTTGCCAGACTTCAGGCTGCTATTTTAGCAAATGCTGCTAATGCGCCAAAGGTCGTTACAATGATGAATCCGGGCAGAGATAGAAGTGATTATTCAACAAGAATAAGATGGACACATGACACTGAAGAGAATGATATTGCAGGATATAAAGTATTTATCAGAAAAACAGATTCGATGTATTGGCAGGAAATAATAGATGCAGGAATGGCTGAAAAACAGGTATTGTCTTCGGGCAGAGGAGTCTCAGCGCAGCAGAGAGAAGTCTTTCAGGTCAATCTTATGCACAGGTCAATAGACGATTATATCTTTGGTGTTTCTGCCTACGATAATGAAGGTTACGAAAGTCAGGTAAGTACATATATTGCACCTGTAAGGAACAGAAGATAGTAATAAGAAAATTTCCAAATTAAACTGCGCATGCTGCAATCTGAATGTCATGCGCAGTTTTTGTTTTTATATAGTTTAGAATCTAACATACTGTAAAACTTATTTTTATATACAATTATTATACGTATATCTTAAAGCGGAATCGAAAATATGTCGATAAAATTAAAGAAAAGTATAATTTCGTTTAAACCGTCCATTATAACGGCTCAAAAAAATGAAAAACTTAAAATTCATTTATAGCGTATGTTTTTTTGTTTCGATCCTGTTTATAGGTCTATTGATACCTTCAAAAACTTTTGCCCAACTTGATCAGTGGACATTTATCGGTGGTGTCACCATATCACCTACAGATACTATATATTCTATGGCGTTTGATCCGGCAAATCCCGATACAATTTTCGTGGGAAGCACTGATTCAAGGGTATTTTATTCAATTAATCAGGGGACATCCTGGATTCAAAGAAATTTGCCTGTTTCAGGTCTGACAATAAAAGATCTAAAGGTTCATCCAAGAAATAATAATTTCATAATTGCTGCGACTGACAGCGGGGGAATATATATTTCAACTGATCTTGGTGCAAACTGGAGCGGCAGCAATTCAGGATTAACAGATACAACACTGATCCAGCTCGAACATAATTTGTTTTATCCTGATACAATGTTTGCGGTAAGCGCTGATTCCGGAATATTCAGGAGTCTTAACAGTGGTTCAACATGGGCTCCGCTAAATAATGGATTGGGTTCGGATTATGTTTTTATTACTTCTTTGGCAACCTCTTCCGGCAACTCATCTCTGTTATATGCAGGGACAACAAGCGGAAAGATCTATCAATCCATTAATAATGGAATGGTCTGGTCTTATCGCGGTTTGATTACAGGAAGTCCTCCAATTACAAGCCTTATTGCTGATATAGATGACCCGGACATACTATATGCCGGGACAAGTACAAAAGGAGTATGGAAAAGTACTGATGCAGGTGTTACATTCAATCAGATAAGCGTAAATTTGTTTACGGATGACATGAATGTGATTTCATTAGCCATAGATTCGTCTTCTACAAAAAAAATCTATGCGGGAACGGATGGAGTAGCTCAAGGAAATGGTGTTTTTCAGTTTACAGTTGGGGATACAGCATTTAATGCAATAAACACCGGATTGACAAATGGGAAAATTGCTTCTCTTGAAGTGCATCCCAATATACCGCATTACATATTTGCCGGCACAATTTCACAGGGAATATTCAGATATATAGGTAACAGAGCACCATATTTTGATCCGCCGCTTCAGGATATTCAGACAAGTGTCGGTAATCTGGTAACATTTACTGTGACAGCTGTTGATGATGATCCGGGAGAAACAGTTGATCTTGTTTACAATGTTTTCAATTTACCTGATACAAGTGCGAGTTTTGATTCACTTGCAACCAGAGTGTTTTCCTGGACTCCTCCTGATACGGCGTTAGGCGACAATACGATTATTTTTACCGTAAGAGATATTAGAGGGGGCTCAGCTCAGGATACGGTAGTAATAAATGTAAACAGGAATCCATCCATAACTCTATCGGATACAACATATATTTCAAGTGTAGAAGATTCTTTGATAACTTTTGACATTTCAGGATCTGATGCGGATGGTGATAACATAACTTTTTCGGCAGTAAATCTTCCTACAGGTGCTGTTTATGATTCATCAGCTGTTAATACATACACTTTTACATGGACGCCATCTTTTTCACAGGCAGGAACTTATAATATTGACTTTTCAGTCAGTGATGGCAGAACCGGTTTGGCTGCAACTCAGGTGACAATTGTTGTCGCTAATGTTAATCAGGCGCCATTCTTCAATCCACCGCTGACAAATCAAACTGTTCCTGAGGGGAACACATTAGCTTTTATAGTAAATGGTACTGATCTCGATGGTGATGACATAGCATTCGGTATTCTGGACTCTTTACCTTCAGGTGCGGGTTTTGATTCACTTGATACGAGAAGGTTTTCCTGGATACCGACATATGATGATTCCGGGGAATATTATGTTGCATTTACTTTAAATGATGGCTTTGGAGGTACCGCAGTAGATTCAATAACAATAACTGTTACTGACGTTAACAGAGTCCCGGTGTTTAATACTCTGCCGGATACGATATATATCAATGAAGGTAATGACAGTACATTCAATGTTACAGCAACTGATGCAGATGGAGATTCTGTCAGTTATGAGGCTGCTAATCTGCCCTTGGGCGCTGTTTTTAACAAAATAACAGGCCTTTTTTCATGGACACCGAATTTCAATCAAAATGGTATTTACAGGGTTGTGTTCAATGCCATTGATGCAGGTGGCGGCACTTCATACGAAGATATATATTTAATTGTTAATCAGCCGCCTGTATGGGGACCGGTAACAGGTCAAAGTACTCAGGAGGGTGTACAGCTTGAATTCATACTGTATGTGAGTGATGCTGATAATGATTCATTGACCTTCAGTGTTACAGATCAGCCAAGTAATTCGCTTATCACTTTTAGCCAGGACAGTGTTATTTTTCAATGGACTCCGGCAGAAGGGCAGAATGGAAATTATGCAGTAACCTTTACTGCAAACGACAACAAGAGCGGTATTTCAGATGTAATTATACCTATTCAGGTAAGTGAATCCACAGGGCAGTTACCGCCAATAATTATACCTGTCAAGGATTATAATATAAGTGAAAACCAACTTGTTATTTTTCAGGTTGTTGCTACTGATGACGAACCTCAGGATTCCTTAACTTTCGGTACTTTTGGATCATTACCGGTTGGTGCTGAGTATGATTCGCTTGATACTCATATTTTCCAATGGACTCCGGATTATTCACAAAATGGAAGCTACGATTTAATATTCAGTGTCTCTGATAAAAATTCAAACACAACATATGACAGTCTTACAATTTCAGTTGCAAATAATAACAGAAGGCCGATTGTAGGTCTGCCGAACGATACAACTTTCTCTGAAAATCAGGTCATTGACATGGCATTAAATATTTCAGATCCTGATAGTGACAGGGTATCGATAATACCATACGAATGGCCAAATGGATCTGTTATTGATTCTTCCGACATCACCGATTTCAGATTTAAGTGGGAGCCTTCCAATTTAAGTGAAGGCAATTATGTGCTCAGATTTGATGTTATTGATTCATTAGGTGAAAATCTTGAAAATGTCAAAATAATAAATATTGTAATCGAAAACGACAATCATGTTCCAAGTGATTTCAGCATAATTTCTCCTGTTGATGAAAACGAAATTACTCCGGATGATTATCTGATTTGGGAAGAAGCAAGCGATGAGGACATAGATGATTCTTTAAGTTATTTTCTTGATATATCAGACAATCCTGCTTTTTCACCAAATTTGATCCATATTGACACAATCAATGTAAATTCGATCTCCGGGAATACTGTTTCCAGTGCTGTTAATCCGGGTGTAGATACTCCAATTCTTGGGAAAACGCAATCCGGTGGGAAAAAGGCTTTTGTCCTTAAGGTAAGTGATATTCCGGAAATAACCTCGCTTGATGACGATTCTCTTTATTACTGGAGAGTAAGAGCTTTTGATAACAGGGGAGACACTACTAATTCCTATACAGCAACAAAAACGTTTCATTTAAATCTTGCAAATGATGCTCCGAATCCGCCCGGGACTGAGATTTATCCACTTAATGAAAAGTCGGTTTTAGTCTCCAAACCCGTTTTCAAGTGGTTGCCTTCAACAGATCCTGATCATAGTGATAATTATTTAAATATCTATTATAAATTTGAATTGTCTGATAATGATTTTGTGTCGGTTATTATTGACTCGACAGATGTGAGCATTGACACTTTGATAAGTCCAGTGGAATTCAATGATAATGAAATATGGAGATATAGACTAAAAGCTGTAGATGATCAAGGTACAGCATCTGTTTATTCAGATCCGGTCCTGTTTTATGTAAATACAATTCCTGAACCTCCTAATGTTTTTGATCTGCTATCTCCAACAAATAACCATGATTATTCCGCAAGACCTGATTCTATCACTTTTTCATGGCAGCCTACAACTGATCCTGATCCGGGCTCACTGTTTACATATAAGCTTGAAATAAGTGTCGGTCAGACTTTCAGCCCTGAAGACATTGTATTATATATTGAAAATATTCCAGGGAATGAATCTTCCGTGAATGTTTCAACTGATGTTCTTGGAATGGACCATTATTACTGGAGGATAACTGCAATAGACGATGCTAATCTATCCACAGTAAGTAATTCTGTATGGTATTTTGGTCTGTTAACAAGTGTAAAGGAAATGGATCATAATAGTTTATTGCCAACAAGATTTGAGGTTGGAGATAACTATCCGAATCCATTCAACAACAGGACAGTTGTCCGTTTCGGCATCCCATATATTTCAGATGTAATGATATCTGTTTATTCAGCAACAGGACAATTAGTATACTCAGAACAAAGTTATAATAGAACACCCGGATATTATGTTTTCAGATGGGATGGAAAATCTAACAGTGATAAAATTGTATCATCAGGAATATATTTATTAGTTATAAGAACTAAAAAGGACATAAAATCCCAGAGAATAATATTTGTTAAATAGATATTGTTTTATCGCAAGGAAAATCATATTTTCAAGAAGATAACGATTGTAAGCGGAATTTTATGTCGGGTATTATTCAGAATTACAATATTATAAGAATTAATTTACCTAAAACCTCTGCAGTTTCTTCCGGTTCGGTATTTCCTGACTTCCAAAAAGGCGACATAATAAACGGAAAAGTCCTTGATATATTATCCTCATCAAAATATGTCTTACAGATAAATGGAAAAAACTATTTATCAGAATCCAGATCACCTTTAAAAACCGGCTTGACATATTCTTTTTCCGTTCAGTCTATTTCTTCCGGACTCTCATTAAAGCTTTTGAATACCAAATATCAATTTGGAAGTTTTGAGAAGCAATTTGATGAGATACTGAAGCAGTTGGATATAAAAACCAATAAGTTTACAGGAAAAATAGTTGCCCAATTATTTAAATTGAATTATCCATTATCTAAAGGATTGATCCAGACTATATTTGAAGAGTTTAACCAGATAAACAAAAAGAAGCTGTTAGATGATGATGTGAAGCTGAATTACTTCATTCATATCGCCCGGAAGAAGCTTTCTAACAGATCTGGGGCATACAATAAAATATGGGATTTCATAAACACTACAGAAAGAGAAGTAAAAGAGTATTTTGAATCGGTGTTAAAAGAAAGAGTTGAGTATTCAATAAACAGCAATGCTAAAAACAATCAAAAATCAGTATCGGAAAATGAGAAATCTATAAACAATATATTAGAATATACTATTGAATTATTAAAAAGCAAAGATTCAGAGTTTAAAAATTATCTGGAGTTATTGCTGGATCAAAATCTAATAAGCAATAAATCCATTAGAAACCTCATTCTAATCGCAAGATTATTATCAATATATCAGAACACGAGACTGATAAACTATGGTGAGACTCCTGATCATATTTATTATTTTCCTATATTTATCCCATTGCAGAATGATTTTATCGGAATAGAGATATTTTATCAGAATATTCTGTACAGTCTGGTTGATAACGATGAAGCAGGTTTTTTAGTGCACCTTCTGATACGGGTAAAAGATTCAAAACCTCTGCACATAACAATTGAGAAAAAAATCCGAAATATGCTGCACATCCGGTTTAATGATCCGGATGATGAGAATTTGAAATTGTTAAAGGATAAAGCCGGAAGCTTAAGACTGGCATTGAAAAGATCAGGATATAAATTGATAAAATTTTCATATAATAAAGTTGATACAACTGATCCGTCATATAAAAACAAGCTATTCACTCCAGGAACAACCTCCATAAGATCGATTAACTTCAAAGGATAAAAATTAAAGCTTAGATATTATTTCATATTTCAGACTGTTTAATAGCTGAAATTTCTTGACATTTGAAATTAATTAAGCTAATTTTAAAAGTTTGGAGTAAACTGTTTAGACTATTAACGTTTTTAACAATAGTTAATTAAATGGATGAAGTGAGAATTAACAATATTATCAAACAAAACAATATACCTCAACATGTTGCTATAATTATGGATGGCAATGGCAGATGGGCAAAGTCCAGGAATCTGCCGCGTGTTGCCGGACATAACGAAGGCATAAAATCTGTAAGATCCGTTGTGAAACTGTCGAGGAAACTAAATATAAAAATACTGACACTTTATACATTTTCCTCTGAAAATTGGAGAAGACCCAAAAAAGAGGTTTCCGCTTTAATGAGACTATTGGTTAAAACAATAAATAATGAAGTTGAAGAACTTGATTCTCAGAATGTACAGATAAGAGCAATAGGAAATTTATCAGATTTGCCTGATGGCCCAAGAAAAAGTATTAAAAATGCAATAGAAAAAACAAAGGACAATTCCGGATTAATTCTGAATTTGGCTTTAAGCTATTCAAGCAGAAATGAAATTATCTACGCAGTAAAAAATATTATAAAACAATATATTGAAAAACCAGGGAATGTTGAAGGGATTGGGGAAAAGGAATTATCAGAAAATCTGTATACCTCCGGATTAAAAGACCCTGATCTGCTGATAAGAACAAGCGGTGAACATAGAATAAGTAATTTTCTTCTCTGGCAGATAGCATATTCTGAGATATATTTTTCCAATACTCTTTGGCCTGATTTCAGGGAAGATGAATTTTTAAAAGCGGTGGAAAACTATCAAAATAGAGAACGCAGATTTGGGAAAACAAGCGAACAATTATGATAATATTCCATTACTAACATCTTGAAAATACAGCAATTTGGAACATCTGTTTACTATTTTCGTTTAATCAGATAGATAAACTGAAGTTATGTTATTAATTTGAATTTACACAATTTATATATATAAGTATGAAATTAAGAAATTGGGCTCTCACACTTGGGGGTCTGTTTATATTGGGAAGTATTGCTGTTTTTTTAGGCAAAGACTTCATTAATAATAGTGATTATGTAAGACAGCTTATCCAGGATGAAGCAGGTCTGCAGATTGGAGAAGTAATTGGAATTCAGTCTGCCGAGATAGGATTCGGGCATATTAAACTGGATAATCTTGGTTTTTCATTTGGAGAGGATTTAGATTCTTTAAATATTAAAGAACTCAGAATAGGATGGAGTGCGGTTGAATTTATTAAATCTTTCTTTAAACCTACAAAAGGTGTTACAGAAGTAAAAATCATTGAACCTCAGCTCATACTTACCTCAAACACAAATCCCAAAAGCATCAGCGAATATGAAAATCTAAACTTTTTGGAACGGAGAGATTACCTGATCGATAAAATTGAGCGTACGACAAAGGAATTTTTAGCCAGTTTTCAAAATATATCACAGATAGTCATTGAAAAAGGGAATGTAATCTATATTGATAAATCGAAAAACAATTTATCGATCGCCGGTAATGTTAATGGCTCATTATATCTTGGAAAATCAAGACCGGCGAATTTAGCGTTACGTGCTAAATTACTAAACAGTTCGAGCGAGAATCTGGTTATAAATGTGAATCTTGATTTTGATCAGGGATATTTTGTTTCAGACCTGGTAATAAGAGATTATGACCTGTCTTTCGGACTGCCAAACAGAATTTATGATAATATTGATATCGAGCAAGGGAAACTGAATGCACATATACAGATCGTAAATTATTCCGATTCTCTGAGCAAAGAAAAATATGATGTAAAAGGGGAATTTGAAGTAAACAATCTATTTTATTCATTGTTTGACAACATATTGAAGGTGGAAAATACTGATATCTCAGGAAAAATTAATCAATCAGATATTATTATTGAAAATTTCGTACAGAGAATGGATGCTGGAGAGTTTGAAATAAACGGTGTTATTAAGAATATTTTCTCTCCTACAGCAGAATTGAATTTAAACCTGAATGATATAGACATTAGTAAAATGCAGGATGATTCTTTGATGATTTTTGACAAAGACCTTTCAGGGAAAATATCCGGTTCTTTATTTTTGTCAGGCCCGGTCAGATCTCTTTTGATTGATGGACAAATATTTTCAGATACTCTTAGGTTTGGCTTAAATGAGATATATGATGTTAATACAGACATTGCTTTAGAATATCCATATTTATCTATAAATGATCTTAGTACTGATTTTCGTAATAATGAAATTTTATTAGATGTCGACTATGATTTTTCAAAGCCGGATTCAGTTGATGTCAGAGGTCTGCTAAAGGGAGACCTAATATCGCTGCTGACCGGTGAGAATCAATTAAAGAATAATAATTATTTTGGTGAGGCCGAATTTGACATTTCAGGGACATTTAGTAATTTAAAAGGAGGAGGCCTTTTTGATATTAGAAGTATTAATGAAAAGGGAATTAGGACTGTTCAGGGAGAAATAATTTTAGATGACGACATAATTTTAATGGGGAAAACTTCTGATCATTCTTCTGAGATCTCCGGCACATTTAAAAGAGATTTCTCCGCATACAATGTTGAAATATACAATGCTTTGCCAATATTGATGCATGAAGTTGAAATGCCTGAAAATTTCGATTATAATACATCTGCAATATTAAACCTTAATATTGATAATATAGATAATGATACCGATCTATTAGTTACCGCACTTTCAAACACTGAGGATACAATATTTGTTGCAGAAGTCAATTATTTCAGTGAAACAGCCGACAGAAGTTACCTGATGGCTGATATCAGTATCCCCTTATCGGACGAGAAGAGTTTTACGGTCTCTTCGGAAATCACTAAACAGGAAAACAGGTACATCATCCGTAAAATCAAGTCTCCTGGTATTTTCAGCGGATCCGGGGAAATAGTTGACAGTGAAGACATGAAAATAGTCGCGCAGATTGACATTGATGCAGATATAGCAGAAATAAATAGGCTTTTTAATAAGGACTATTTAAATAATGGCTACCTTTCCGGAAAAGTTATCCTGGGAGGAAATATCAATAATCCCAGGATTGCAGGAAATATTGATCTCATAAACGGAATGAAGAACGGACTGTCCGACATAACCGGATTTTTTAAATTTAATTCGGAATCATGGACAAGCCTAATAGCAGAAGATTTGCAGATATTCCAAGGCGGTTATACAATCCTGGAAGGCAGCGGTGATTTAAATATTGGTAATAGCTTGTATGAATTATCTTTAAACGGCGATAAACTGCCTTCGGAAATATATATGGCTTTATTTGCGAATAACTCAAATATTGTTGATGGTGATATTGATTACAACTTAGTATATAGTAATAATGGTTCTGTAAAAGATATTACCGGTTCATTGATAATGGAATCTGGCAGAATAGGTATATATGATGTGTATGATTTATCGGCTACTTTGGATAAACTGCCGGAGGATATTTACGAAAACGAAGATATTAAAATTAAACTAAACGGAATATTCCCAAAATTAGTTAACATCAGCGAGTGTTCTGTTACGATATTCGACAGCATTCCCGTTATCGGAAACGGTTCAGTATCATTATCAGATGAAATAAATTCTGATTTTGATGTAACACTTAATGGAAATATCCTGTCTATCCTTACTTCAACTGATGATTTTTTTAAGAGTGCCGCAAGTTCAGGTGAGGCAAATATTAATTTTGGAGGTAACTTAAAAAATCCGGTATTCTCTTCGGGACAATTAGTTATTCAGAGTGGTATATTGGAAATCGAATCAGTTTTCAAAAATTTTGAGGATATCAATATTTCTGCAGAATTAGCCGAAGGAGACAGGTTTATTAAATTCGATAATTTTGATTTGAAAATTGATGGAAAAGAAGCCAGGATAACCAATGAAAGAGAGGTTCTGAATGAACAAATCTCTTTGATACCGCTTGAAATAATGGATGATGGCCTAAATATCGGTGTGCTTTCTATTGAAACTTCAGACAAAGGTATTGATATCAATATACCGGGGATAATACCGAAAAATGAAACGGGCAATATTAAAACCAGTGGATTAAACGATGGTGAGAATTTCTATTTTGCGGGTGGTGACGAAGAGATAGATAATCATTATGTCAGAGGGAAAATATATGTAAGGGATAGCCATATATCTTATCCTGAAATTGAATTAGATGAAAATCCGGAACCATTAAGCCTGGTTGAAAGGTATATTAGTAATTTATTCTGGGATTTAAACGTGATACCCGAGAATGATAATTTCTATGTCAGGTCCGATCCGATAAGTTATATACCTTTATTAAATGGAGTAGGTGGTGATGTTGAGGTGGAACTAAAGATCGAAGACGAGGATGAAGGATTGCAGTTTTTGGGAGTAATAAGTGAGGATAGTGATATTGATTTCGAGATATCGGGAGATCTGAATTCAATAGACGGTGAAATCAAAACACTTTTAACTGATTTTAGTGTTGAAGATTTTAAGCTGTATTTTGAGCAGGGATTTCCGTATCTTGCAGGAAAAGCGAAAACCACTAAAAGGGATCCTGATAGTTTCACCGGAGCTTTAGTTGATGTTTATCTTGTTTTAGTATCTGATGAAAAGGATGAATCTGGGAACTTGACAGGTAATGTATTGCATTACGGTACATTTGATGAGAATGGAGAACCAAATTTTAGATATCAGCCGTCTTTTGCGGCAAGTATCAGTAACTTTTCATCATTATCCCGGACAAGTGCTATGAATAATGATCTGCAGCAGGAAAATTATTCATTAACAACAAATGAAGGCAGACTATTAAAGGTCCTGGGGATATCAACTGACAGATTAGGTGAAACAGTTACAAAAGTGGCCGCAGACAGAGTTTCACAAATAGTACTTGATCCGATATTTGACTTTGGCAATAAAAGAATAAGACGTCTCACTGGACTCGACGCATTTCAACTAAGCACCAGATTAAGAAGCAATAGTGAGTATACAGATTATTTTGGCAGTTTTTACAATAACCCCCTATTATTGGAAGAATTAGATGGCAAAAACACGGGATATCGGAACTTATATGTTTCTCCGGAGTTAAAAGTGGGAAAATCTCTGTCGAAATATGTATATTTGACTTACGAGGGTCAGTATGTAACAAAAATTGACAACTCAAATTCAGAGGCAAATATTAAAGGATTAAGCCATATTGTTGCTTTAAGATGGAGTATGAAAAACAATATTCATTTCGAATTTCAGTATGACTACGATTTCCAAAGATATTTTGATCAGGGTGATACAAGGCTCTGGTTCAGACATGAACTGCAGTTAAATGGTTTAAAGAAAAAGGATATTGAAGAATAAATTAAGGAAAAACATGAAATACTCTTACTTATATAAGTTAATTATATTAATAAGTTTTTCAGGTCTGTTTTCGTCAAGCATCTATGCTCAGCAAGTTGAGGAAAAATTTATAGCGAGTATAGAAGTTGAGGGTAATTTGACTGTTGATGCTGAAATGGTGAAAATGCTGTCAAGATTATACTCAAAAATCTACCCGGTACCTGTTCCGGTATACGCAGAAGATTTTGCTGGAGCAATAGAAGCATTATGGGGTTATAATTACTTTAGTGATGTGCAGGTATTGGCGAAAAACCCGGAAGATAAATATCTGAATATTGTGATAAAGATCAAAGAACTTCCTTCACTGAATCAGATTATATTGGTCGGCAATGATAAAATAGAGGATGAACAAATACTAACTGCTTTGAATTTTTATAGAGGTGAAAAAGTTGTCCCAAGCCGGGTTTATACCAGAAGACAGGGCGTAATAGACCTATATACTGAAAAAGGATATCTGCTTGCAGAAATAGATGGTGAGGTGATTGAACTTGATGAAGACGGGAAAGTAGATATTATATATACCATCAGTGAAGGTGAAAAAGTAAAGATAGAAAATATAGATTTTAGGGGAAATGACAGCTTTTCTGAAAAGACCTTGAGAAAACAATTGAAAAAGACAAAAGAAGACGGCTGGTTCAGGGGCGGTGATTTTAACAAATTAGAATATGATGAGGATCTGAAAAATTTAATTAATTATTATAAAAAAGAAGGTTATCGTGATGCAGAAGTGATTTCTGATTCTATATATTACACCAATAATATGACTGACATGAATATCTTCATAACCGTTGAGGAAGGTGAAAAGTATTATATTAGAAATATTGAATTCGAAGGGAATGAGAAGTTCACAACTGAAGAATTGAAACTTGCGGTAAACTTATTCAAAGGTGATACTTATAATTATGAGAAATTATTGAATGGCCATGTGGCATTAGGCGATCTTTATTACGATATTGGATATCTTTATTCCCAGATAAACATTCCGGAACAGCCGGTAGCAAAAGATTCCATTGATATAAAGTTTGTGATTTTAGAAGGTATTCCAGTCCACGTCAATAAGATAAGAATTCAGGGAAACAGCAAAACAAAAGAAAAGGTGATCAGGAGAGAGATCACCATAAAACCGGGTGATATATTTAACAAGAATGAACTGATCAGAAGCCAGCAGAGATTGGGTTTGCTTAATTTTTTCAGTCAGGTTATGCCAAACGTTATGTCAGTAGATGAAGAAAAGATTGATGTTGTTTTTGATATGGAAGAAAAATCAACAGATACAGCTAATATGTCTGCCGGATACAGTCAGAGAGACGGTATGATAGGAAGCCTGGGACTTTCTATGGCAAATGTTATGGGAAATGGCCAGCAGATGTACATTGACTGGCAGTTCGGAAGAATTTTCAGATCTTTTCAGATCGGTTTTACAGAGCCATGGTTATTTGATACACCTACAGTTGCCGGATTTTCGTTATTTGACACCAGAAGAGGCGGGGATTTCTATGGATTCAGCATGGAAAGCAAAGGTGCAACATTAAGAGTCGGGAGAAGGCTTAGATGGCCTGATGAATATTTCCGCGGTGACTGGTTCTTTGAATATTCGCGTAACAGATATTTTGATGTCAGATCTGATATAGATCTCAGAAATATTCTAATTAACAGAATGCAGACAACAAGGATAAGTGTTACCCAGGTATTTTCAAGAGACCGACGCATTAATTTGAAGGATCCTGCTATTGTTGCTGAATTTCCGAGGAGAGGTTCATCCGTATCACTTGCAACTCAGTTTGGAGGCGGAATTTTAGGTGGGACAGAGAATTTTATTAAACATACATTCAATTCAGAATGGTTTACGCCGACTTTTATGGATTTTGTACTTTACCAGAATCTTAATGTCGGATTTATAAATATGATGGGCGATGAAAATGATATTTCTCTGCAGCAGTTGTTTTTTATGGGCGGCAGCGCAATGTCAATAGGAACATCTTTGAGAGGGTATAAAGACAGAATGGTCGGTCCTTTAAGCAGGGATGGTTATCCACTCGGCGGGAAAGCGATGATGAAATATACTACAGAGATGCGTTTTAATGTTTCGACATCACCAACAGTTTACGGCCTAGTTTTTGCGGAAGCAGGTAATAACTGGATAAACAAAAAATTTGTTGATCCGTTTAATTTAAAAAGAAGTGCGGGTCTGGGTGTCCGGCTTTTTATGCCTATGATCGGCATGATAGGAATTGACTTCGGTTATGGTTTCGATAATTATGAATTAGGTAAAAGAGTCGGCTGGATGCCGCATTTTCAATTTGGAAGAACATTTTAATAATCAATATATGTAACGGAGGTAATTGTGAAGAAAAATCTACAATTTATGACACTGACAGTACTCTGGCTGGTATTGTTTTTTGCATTATTTTCAGGTTTCTCATACAGAGCTGATGGGAAAATCGGTTTTATCAACTCGCTGAAGGTCCTTTCTGCGTATCAGCCTGCTCTCGATGCTGAAACAAAGTTTGAAGAAGAACGTGCCGCTAAAGAAAAAGAATATCAGGACTTGGGGACAGTTTTTCAGAATAAACAAAATCAATTGCAAAATCAGCAGCTAATTTTAACCGATGCAAAGAAGGCTGAAGCACAAAAAGAACTTGAAACACTCTATACAGAAATTCAGCAGTTCCAGGCTGAGCATTTTGATGCGCAGAACGGTACTTTAGCACAAAGATGGAATGCTATAATGGATCCTATAATAAAAGATGTTCAGGAAGCGATAGATAAATATGCCTCAGAAAACGGTTTTGATATAGTTTTCGACCAGAAAGAGGGTTTTATTCTTTTTGCCGATGAAGAATTGGACATATCCGATGAACTAATTGAAGAATTGAAGAAAAATTAGAGAATTATTGTTGATCAGATGATAAAAACGATTGATGAAATTGCTGAAATCATAAACGGAAAAGTTATTGGAGACGGTTCAATAACCATTAAAGGTATTGCAAAGATCGAAGAAGGCAGTAAAGGGAAAATATCATTTCTTGCAAATCCCCGTTATGAAAAATATCTGGAAAATACAGAATCGTCAGTTGTAATAGTGCCGGACTCTATAAATAGAGCCGGTACTAATCTGATCCAGGTAGAAAAGCCCGATTTCGCATTCAGAAGAATAGTCCTTCTGTTTTACCCGCCATCTGTAGTCGAAACAAATTTTATTCATTCTTCTGTAATAATTGAAGATAAATCAAAAATCTCCAAGCCTGTCCATATTGATGCATTCAGTGTTGTTGAGAAAGGTGTTGAGATAGGGAAGAATACAAGGATCGGTTCCCATTCCTATATCGGTCAGAATGTAAAGATAGGTGATAACGTTCTTCTGCATCCGCGTGTGACCATAATGAATGATTGCGTTATAGGCAGTAATAATATAATCCAATCAGGCACTGTATTAGGCAGTGATGGATTCGGATATGTAAAAAGTGAAGGTAAATATCTGAAGATTCCCCAGGTAGGCAATGTAGTCACCGGTATGGATGTGGAAATAGGAGCGAACTGTACGATAGACAGATCGGCTATGGGGAGTACGATCATTGAGGATGGGTGCATACTGGACAATATGATACATATAGCACATAATGTTGTTATTGGCAAGAATACTGCTCTTGCTGCTCAGACAGGTATTGCAGGGAGTACAAAAATAGGTGAAAATGTAAGTACGGGAGGGCAGGTAGGTATAGTAGGGCACATCGAGATTGGTAAAAATACAATTTTAGGCGCTAAGTCAGCTGCTTTGAAATCAGTGCCTGAGAATTCATTTTATTTTGGATATCCTGCAATGGATCATAAAAAATTGAAAAAAATTGAAGCCTACAAAAAAAGACTCCCGGATATTTATTCCCGCCTCAAAGATCTTGAAAAAAGATCGAAAAAATAACTTACTATTTAAACTGATTTTCTTGAGAAAATATTGCATATTATCCCTTGCAAAAGACAAATATTTGCAGTAATTTATTAATTTATAGTTTTTAATCGCAGGTTTTATTAAATCTTTAAGAAACAAGTAATTATTTAAAAGTAATTGAAGTAAAGATTGGTGAAATATGCTTCAGAATCAGAGGACAATTAAGTGGAAGACCGAACTATCGGGTACCGGTCTGCATACGGGAAATAACTCCACAATTACCTTTTTGCCCGCTGCTCCAAACTCGGGTATTAAATTTATAAGGACCGATCTTCCCGGAAAACCGGTTATACCTGCATTGATAGATTATGTTACAGATATATCCAGAGGTACTACTTTACAGAACGGTGAGGCGGTAGTGCATACTGTCGAACACGTATTATCAGCAATAGCAGGACTTCAAATAGACAACGTAGATATTGAGATAGATTCCAATGAACCGCCGGTAGGTGACGGAAGTGCAATGCCTTTTGTGGAAGTCCTTACAAATACCGGTTATGAAGAACAGAATTTTCCGAGAAATTTTGTTTCAGTTGATGAAACAATTTCATATAAAGACGAAGAGCGCGGTGTAGAAATGGTGGCTCTTCCTCTGGATGACTATCGTGTTACAATAATGATAGATTTTCAGAATCCGGCTTTAGGGAGTCAGCATTCGGGTTTATATTCTATGGAGGATGAATTTGTAAAAGAATTCGCTCCGGCAAGGACATTTTGTTTTCTAAAGGAAATTGAAGAATTAGCTGATCAGGGATTAATAAAGGGCGGCACACTTGAGACTGCCCTGGTAATAGTGGATGATGATCTGACAACAAAACAACTTGAGAGACTGCAGAAAAAACTGGGAATTAAAAACAAAGTTGAACTTGGCAAGAACGGGATCCTTAATAATATAAAGATGCGGTTTAAAAATGAACCGTGCCGCCATAAGCTTTTGGATATTATTGGTGATCTCGCTCTGGTGGGTGCACCTATTAAAGCTCAGATACTTGCCGCACGCTCCGGCCATAAAGCAAATATTGAATTTGCTAAAAAACTAAGGAAACTATACGAAAAACAGCAAATGACGAGAAAGTACCAGGTTTCGTCACAGAGCGGTGTTGTTTTTGACAGTCATGCAATTCAGCGAATCCTGCCGCACAGATATCCATTCCTTTTTGTTGATAAGATAACTGAGCTTGAAGTGGGTAAAAGGATTGTGGGAATAAAAAGTGTGACAGGTAACGAAAATTTCTTTCCGGGACATTTTCCGGGACAGCCAATTATGCCGGGAGTAATTATTATCGAGGCGATGGCACAGGTTGGGGGAGTATTATTATTGAATGAAGTCGATAATCCTGAATCAAAACTGGTATTATTTGGCGGTATCAATAATGCTAAATTCAAACATCCGGTTTATCCCGGTGATCAGATATTATTTGAATTAAAAACAACTAACAGGCGTTTGAGTGCTTTTAAAATGCATGGCAAGGCATATGTAGATGGGAAATTGGTGTGTGAAGCAGATCTGTCTGCCTTTCTAATTGATCGATAGTGCAAGGGAATTATTGATGAAGAGAAATGAGATGTCGTTTATTGATAAAGATGCTAAAATTGGAACAAATGTAAAGATAGGACAATTTACAGTTATTGAGCCTGATGTTGTTATCGGAGATAATACTGAAGTTGGTTCTAATGTATTATTAGCTTCAGGAACCCGTATAGGAGCCGACTGTAAAATATTCCATGGTGCAGCAATCGGTTCTGTACCCCAGGATCTGAAATTTGAGGGTGAATATACTACAGTTGAAATAGGTGACAGAACGGTTATACGTGAATACTGTACAATAAACAGGGCGACAAAAGATAAATACAAAACGGTTGTTGGATCAGATTGTCTTTTAATGTCTTATACGCATGTAGCTCATGATTGTACTCTGGGAAACAATGTAATTCTTGCAAACTCTGTAAATATGGCCGGACATGTTTTAATTGATGACTGGGCTATAATTGGCGGTCTTGTTCCAATCCATCAATTCGTACGGATCGGAAAACACAGCTTTATCGGCGGCGGTTTCAGAGTTGACAAAGATGTTCCGCCGTATGTTTTAGCTGCCGGACAACCGCTGAAATATACAGGTTTAAATAGTCTCGGGTTAAGGAGAAGAAATTTTGGCCGGGATAAAATCGGAAAAATAAAATCTGCCTATAAAATTATATATTTCAATGATATGAATACTACTCAGGCAATTGAACATATTAGGAAAAATGAAGATATGATTCCTGAGATAGAAGAAATTATTGGATTTATAGAGGACAGCAAAAGAGGCATTATATAAATTCGGCATATATTAACAGTGTAACATATTATTTAGCTTATAGTTAGATATTATACTTAAAGATATGGATTAAGATGAACGTAGTATATCTTGGATTAGGTTCGAATGTCGGAAGCAGGTATAACAACCTTGAAGAATGTCTATTAAAACTTCAGGATATTAATGGGCTTTTAATTACAAAGATATCTTCTGTATATGAAACAGATCCGATAGGATATACCGACCAGGATAAATTCCTGAATATGGCAATTGAGACTATTTATAATTATTCTCCTCATAAATTGCTCGCAGAAGTAAAAAATATTGAAAAGATTATGGGGAGAAATACTAAATTCAGGTGGGGACCTCGTAATATTGATATTGATATAATATATTTTGGCAATAAGGTCCTGAAATCTGATGATTTGACAATACCCCATAAAGAAGTTCTTAACAGGAAATTTGTTCTTAAACCATTAATGGAGATAGCACCAGAGCTTGTTTGTCCTTTAACTGGAATTAAGATCAGTGATTTAAGCAAAGAAAATGCTAATATATATGATGATATTAAAGATTTTGGTATAATTGCCAAGGATGTCATTGTAAAACAATAGAATATAACCCCAAAAAAACTGATGCTTGAGAAAAAGTATTCATATATTGCCATTGACGGATTAATCGGGACCGGCAAAACGCATCTTACAAAACTACTTGCGAAAAAACTTAATGCAACAGCTATTTATGAAGACTTTGTCAACAATCCGTTCTTAGAGCAGTTTTATGCGAATCCTCAACATTATTCTCTGCCTACTCAGCTTTTTTTCCTGTTGAACAGATACCAGCAGATAGTGAATTTATCACAGACTGACCTTTTTAAAACATGCAGTATTTCTGATTATACCTTGGAAAAAAATGACATATTTGCGAGTGTCACTTTAAATGAGAATGAATTAGGGCTTTATTATAAAATTCGGGATCTCATGAAAGAAAATGTTACAAGTCCCGATCTTATCCTGTTTCTGCAGGCAGAGATACCTTTTCTACTGCAGAGGATCAGAAAACGGGGATTTGCTTATGAGCGGAGCATTACCGAACAATATCTTAAGCTATTAAATGAAGCCTACAACCAATACTTTTTCCATATTCGTGGAATCCCTATTCTTGTTATAAATATAACTAATCTTGATTTTACAGAGAACTCAGACGACTTTAACTGGCTGTTAACAGAAATAAATAAGCCAATTGGAGGCATTAAATATATAAATCCGGGATAACAGGATATTTACGATGTTGATTAAATTATTTTATATTATAGTTGCGGTAATAATTTTCAGAACGATCAGAAACTTCTTTATAGGTACAAAGAAGAGTGAATCATTTGAAAAGAATCCGGAGAAAAAATTTCAGGATTCTGATGCTAAAATAAATTATAAAGATATAGAAGATGCAGAATTTGAGGATATTGAAGATAAAAGAGATAATGACAAATAATTATATTTTAGAAAGTCAAAGGTAATAATATGCGAAAAGTTATTCAAACTAATAGTGCGCCTGCTCCAGTTGGTACATATAATCAGGGTATTGTTATAGATCCTGGAAAATTATTATTTACCGCGGGTCAAATAGCAATAGATCCAAAAACAAACGAAGTGGTCGCAGGCAATGTGGAAACACAGACAAGATTGGTTTTAAATAATCTTAAAGAGGTTTTACTGGCAGCAGGAACAGATATGGAAAACATGGTTAAGGTCACTGTCTTCATGACGGATCTACAGCATTTTGCTACAGTGAATGAAGTATTTACTGAGTTTTTTCCGGAAAATCCTCCTGCAAGATCAGCATTCCAGGTTTCTGCTCTTCCCAAGGGAGTTGATATAGAAATTGAAGGGGTAGCTTTAATTCCATAATGCAAAAGAATAATTTAAATATTCTTTTTCGATCCTTAATCGTGTTAGTGTTTTTGGTTGCAATATTGATCGTTTTTCTTCCTGTGATGATAAATAATACCTATGCACAGGAAGAGAATATGGAGATTTTTGCGGAAAAATCGATTTCAGATTCTCTATATACTATTAAATCTCCAAAAGGTGCGATGTACCGGTCTTTAGCCTTTCCGGGATGGGGACAATGGTACAATGAGAAAAAACTGAAGTCTTTACTGGTATTTTCTGCGGAAACCGGTTTTATCACAGGTATAATAACGCAGCATTATAGACTTTCAAAAGCAGATACACCTGCAGACAGAACTTTTTACAGGGATGATCGGAACAAATTTGTATGGTGGCTTGGAGGGGCGATATTATATAGTATGCTTGATGCATTTGTTGATGCATATCTTGACGATTTTCATGGTGAAATGGATATTAATAGAGATCAAAAAAATGATCTTGTTTTCAAAGTTGATTATAAAATAGACATGTCTAGATTCTTTCAAAGGAGAAAATAATGTCGGACAGGGGCGCATGGAGTTCAAAAATCGGTTTTATCTTAGCGGGTGCAGGTTCAGCCATAGGTTTAGGTGCAATTTGGCGATTTCCTTATATGACCGGAGATAATGGAGGCGCATTATTTGTAATTCTTTTCTTGATATGCTGCTTTTTTATCGGATATCCTGTCATGATAGCAGAATTGTCTCTTGGTAGAAATACTGAAAAGAATCCTGTAGGAATGTTCAGAAAACTTACCGCAGGCAAAGGAAGAATATGGAAAATGGTTGGAGGACTTTGTGTTCTTAGCGGTTTTACTATATTTTCATGGTACAGTGTCATAGCCGGCTGGGTACTTGGATATTTCTATAAGACAGTATCCGGTGCATTCAATACCGTTCTTTCTAATGAGGCTATTGACGGTATATTCGATTCATTCGTTGGGAATGCATTTACAGTCATGTCTTTGCATGCACTTGTGATTTTCATGACAGGTTTTGTTGTTTATAGGGGTGTTAAGGCAGGAATTGAAACGCTCTCAAAATGGCTAATGCCTCTGTTGTTTGTTTTGTTGATTCTTTTAGCTTTCAGGTCTGTTACACTTGAAGGAGCGGGTGAGGGACTCAGATTTTATCTTTATCCTGATTTCTCAAAATTCTCAGGAATTGTTATCTTAAAAGCAATGGGACAGGCTTTATTTTCCCTCAGCCTTGGTATGGGTACAATGATAACATACGGAAGTTATCTGTCAAAAAATGAGAGTATTTATAAATCAGCGGCATGGATAACATTCTTTGAGATCCTTGTTTGTATTTTAGCCGGATTTGTGATCCTGCCGGCTGTTGCAGCAATGAATCAAAGTTATGCACAGGGGCCTGATCTGATCTTTAAGGTTCTGCCATCGATATTTGCGAGCATGCCGGGCGGTTATTTCTTCGGTATCGGATTCTTTGTTCTAATTATTATCGCAGCCATTACCTCAACTGTTTCCATATTAGAAGTACCGGTTGCATATTTTGTTGATGAAAAAAAATGGAATAGGAGCAAATCTGTATTTTTTGTTGGATTTATAGCCTGGTTAATCGGCACACCGGCCGCTTTGTCTTCCGGAGCAAGTGAATTCTGGTCAAGTCTTCCGGGTATCGGACTTAGCTTTTTTGATATAATAAGCACTGCATTCGGTGATATTTCATTATCCATCGGCGCTTTCTTTATCGCAATATTTGTTGCCTGGAAGTGGGGAGTGGACAAGGCAAGTGAGGAAATTGAATCAGATGGGAATACTTTTAAAATAAAAGCAGTTTGGGGGTTTTTGATAAGATATGTTGCTCCAATAACAATTTTTATCGTATTTGCAAATGTAATTTGGGGAACATTCTTTGGTGATTAATTTTATGTAAGAAAATTATGATTAGTAAGGATTATTATGTGTTTTAGTAAGTCGGTTAAGGCAAATTGCGGTGTTGTAGGCGTATATGGTCATAAAGATGCAGCACAGCTTTCGTATTTATGTTTATATGCACTCCAGCACAGAGGACAGGAAGCTGCCGGAATAGTTACGACAAATGGAGAGGAGTTTAATGCGCATAAATCTCAGGGCCTTGTATCTGAGATATTTTCTGATAAAAGCATATTGAATAATCTGAATGGCGGTATGGCGATCGGCCACAACAGATACTCAACTACCGGTGGAAATACTTTTATAAATGCTCAGCCCCTCGTTCTTAATCTCAAAAACGGTCCAATTGCTATTTCTCATAATGGAAATCTTGTGAATTCGTATACCATAAGACAAAAACTTATGGAAATCGGTTCAATTTTCCAGACAACTTCTGATAGTGAGATTATTGGACATCTTATCGCTAAATCGAGAAAGACAAGTTTCGAAGATCAGGTAAAAGATTCTGTCAAACAGATAGACGGCGCATTTTCTTTTATTCTGATGACTAATGATACGTTGGCAGCTGTTCGTGACCCTATGGGATTCAGACCACTTTGTATCGGGAAAAAGGATGGTGCTTACATAATTACATCAGAGTCTTGTGCACTTGACCTGATAAAGGCTGAGTATGTCAGAGATGTTGAACCTGGAGAACTAATTATTATCGATAAGGAAGGCTTCAGGTCTGAAATAATTACCCGGGCAAAGAGAAAAGCTTATTGTATTTTTGAACAGATATATTTTTCCCGACCAGACAGTAAAATTTTTGGTGAGTATGTTGATAAAGCGAGAAGAAAGTTTGGGAAGAATCTGGCTTTAGAATCGCCGGCTGATGCTGAGATAGTCATATCTGTTCCGGATTCAAGCAATACAGCAGCATTAGGATATTCACACACATCAAAAATAAAATATGAGATCGGCCTTATCAGAAATCATTATATCGGCCGCACTTTTATTCATCCCATTCAAAGTGAAAGAGATTTTAGCGTCCGAGTTAAGTATAACTCGGTAGGAGGTGTCCTTGATGGCAGGAAAGTTATTGTCATTGAGGATTCAATTGTCAGAGGGACTACTTTAAGGACATTAGTGAAAATGATCCGCGCTGCTGGAGCAAAAGAAGTCCATATAAGAGTGAGTTCACCCCCAATAAAATATCCCTGTTATTATGGGATGGATTTTCCAACAAAAGAAGAACTGATCGCGAACAATAAAACGATTGATGAGATTCGTGACCACATGGATGTAGATTCATTGGAATATTTCTCCCTGAAAGGGCTTTTAAGCTCTGTTGAAAATGGTGAAACTAATTTTTGCAACGCATGTTTCAGTGGTGATTATCCTACTTCGGTAGAGGAAGATTTTTCAAAGGATCAATATGAAAAAAGTAAAAAGTCATGTTAGGTTAACAGACAAAGATAAATCAAAGAATTTATATGTATTAGAAGATAGATGTGACTTGTGCGGAACATGCTTAGCTGTATGCCCTCCGAATGTAATGAGCATTCTTACTGATCATTTAATAATTGATTTAGATAAGTGCACTTTCTGCGAATTATGCTATTATATTTGTCCTATAAGAGCAATAGAATCTTCATGTAATTAATTATGAATGATGAGACACCAACATTTCTAAAAAAAACCTATGATATTATTGTTGTTGGAGGAGGACCGGCCGGCACATCTGCAGCAAGATATGCAGCACAGGCCGGAGCAGATGTTATTCTTTTTGAACGTGATAAAGCTATAGGTAAACCTGTAAGATGCGGAGAGGGGATCAGTCAGAGAGGCCTCAAAGGCCATATTTCATTAAATGGGCCCTGGATTGCTAACAAAATTGACATTGCAGAATTAGTTGCACCGGATGGTTCAAAAATCACTCTTCAGTCAGATCTGGTAGGATATATCCTTAACAGGGATATATTTGACAGTAAACTAGCTGAAAAAGCAAGAGATAATGGAGCAGTTGTTGTAACCGGTGCGGATGTTTTTGAACTGACAGGTAATAAAGGGAAGATTGATGGAGTTCATGTTTTATATAAGGCTAAAAAATTTAAAGTAACCGGAAAAATTTTTATTGGTGCAGATGGTGTAGAATCAAAAATAGGGAGAATGGCAGGAATAAACACACTGACAAAGTTTAATAATATGGAATCCTCTGTACAGGTTACCGCAGAAGAAATTATAATTAATAAGGAAGTCTGCAGGTTTTATTTTGGTCAAAAATACGCTCCGGGAGGATATCTCTGGATTTTTCCAAAAACTGATACTTCGGCAAATATTGGTGTTGGCATTTCCGGAAATAATTCAAAAAAGAATCCAGCAGAATATTATCTGAAAAAATTTATGTCAGAAAAATATCCTGAAGCAAAATGGACTAATTATATAGCGGGAGGAGTCCCATGCAATCCTCCGCTTAAAAGATTAACTAAGAACAATGTGATGCTGGTTGGTGATGCAGGACATCAAATAAATCCGCTGACAGGTGCAGGGATAGCAAATGCCCTCCAGGCTGGTAAGATTGCCGGTGAAGTTGCTGCAGATGCGGTTAAATCCGGGAATAAAATGGAATCCTGCCTTGAACAATATACAAAGAAATGGTACAGATCGAGAGGCAGGCTGCATAAAAGCAACACAAGGTTAAAGAATGCTGTTATGAAGTTATCCGACAAAAATTTAAATGAGATTGCAGGCCTTTTGGGAAAATTGCCAAAAAATGAATGGTCTATGACAAAAATATTTATGCTGGCACTAAGAAAACATCCGGATCTAATTATTGATAGTATAAAAGTATTTGGGAAGCTAAAATGATATCGTTGATCAAGAGTATTAAAAATGGTCTGAAGAAAACCCGTGATTCTTTCACAGATTCTTTAAAATCAGTGCTTCCTTTTCGAAGGGGGATTACTGAAGAATTATTAGAAGAAATAGAGGAAACTCTTATCCTTGGAGATTTAGGTGTTGAAACCTCGATAAATATTATAGATGTAATTCGAGATAAATTTCAAAAGGAAAAAGAAATTACATATAATGATGTTGTGGAAGTTATCAAAAGAGAAATAATTTCTCAGTATAAAGAGATCGATACCGATGCTGACAAATCCGAAATATCAAATACACCTAATGTCATTCTGGTAGTTGGAGTTAACGGATCCGGAAAAACAACTTCTATTGGCAAATTGGCTAATTTTTACAAAAAAAATGGAAAAACAGTTCTTTTGGCTGCTGCAGACACATTCAGAGCTGCTGCTGTTGAACAGCTTGATGAATGGAAGAAACGAACAGGTGTTGATATCATTAAGAATAAAGAAGGAACTGATCCGGCAGCAGTTGCATTTGATTCAGCACAAGCAGCATTAGCCAGGGAAGTTGATGTTCTGATCATAGATACCGCGGGACGAATACATACTAATGTTAACCTTATGCAGGAACTTGAAAAGATAAAAAGAGTTATTAAGAAAGTTATTCCTGATGCCCCGCATAAGATCATTTTGGTTATTGATGCAAATATGGGTCAAAATTCCATTGCTCAGGCAAAAATATTCACTGAAATACTGAATGTTGACAGCATATTTCTTACAAAACTTGATGGGACAGCAAAAGGGGGGGCTGCTATTCCTATTATGAATAATTTGAAGATTCCAATAGAATTTATAGGAATAGGGGAACAGAAGGACGATATAAAAGTGTTTAACATAGAAGAATTCACAAATTCGCTCTTTGAATAATATGTCGAAAAAAGTTAAACTAATAAGTCTTGGGTGCCCAAAAAACGATGTCGATTCTGAAGTAATTGGTAAAATACTTTCGGATGCCGGTTATGATATTGAAAATGACATAAATAAATCCTCAGTAATTTTTATTAATACCTGCGGATTCATAGGTGATGCAAAAAACGAATCGGTTGGTTACATTGTTGATGCTCTGGACAGAAAAAGAACCGGGGAAATTGAAAAGGTATATGTTTCCGGTTGTCTTGTAAAAAGATTCAGTGATGAATTAAAACAGAAATTTAATGGTGTTGATAAATTTTTCAGCGTTGAGGATTTTAACGGGATCAGAGATAATTTTAATCTCCCATGCTGGGATTCAGAGTTTCTATCAAGACTTCAGCTTACACCAGAACATTATGCCTATCTGAAAATTTCAGAGGGATGCGATTACAGTTGTTCTTTTTGTGTAATTCCGTCTATCAGAGGTACTTTACGGAGCAGATCGGAAAAATCTCTAATTGAAGAAGCAAATATATTAGCTGATAATGGTGTAAAAGAGTTAATACTTGTAGCAGAAGACACTACCAGTTATGGGAATGATCTTAGTTCGGGAGAAGACTTAAGCAGTCTTTTGACAAAATTGACAAAAATTCAGGGAATAAAATGGCTCCGAATTTTGTATATATATCCTAAGGCTGTTAATGATAAGCTAATTGATGTGATTGCTTCTTCAGATAAGATATGTAATTATTTCGATATGCCGATTCAACATATTTCTGATGAGGTATTGAAAAATATGAACAGGACATACAGAAGAAAAAATATTGAAAATATTATTGAAAAATTACGTATGAGTATGCCGGGGGTTGTTTTAAGGACTTCAGTTATTGTCGGATTTCCTGGAGAATCTAAAAATCAATTTGTAGAATTATCAGATTTTCTTATGGATAATAAATTCGAAAGATTAGGAGTATTTAAATATTCTGATGAAAAAGACGCTGCATCTTATGGAATGCAGAATAAAATTAATGAAACTGAGATAACCGAGCGATATGAGGAATTAAGATTGAATCAGGATATGATTTCTGATAAGATCAATCAGGAAAAGATCTGGAAAACTTTTGAAGTTTTAATTGATTCATTTGACAGGGAAGAAGGTTGTTTTATTGGCAGAACATATGGGGATGCACCTTCAATTGATATGGTAGTAAAAACTAATAAACAGGTTAAAATTGGTGAATTCACCAATTTAAAAATTAAAGATTCAAATCTCTTTGAAATATTCGGGGAATAATGAAGGAAAAAGATATTATGAATGCATTTTTCAGGTTGATTTTAAGTATGTGTTTTTTGATATGTGTATTTTTTGCAGATATTAGCTCTGCACAAAAGCCGGATATGACCGGTCCTGATGTGTACAAAATGTTTGATTTTGATTATGCTTATCATCTTGTACCAAAAATCAAGGGTGAGAACTCGGATCTGATATTGTACTTAAAGGTACCTTTCATTAAATTGAGTTTTACAAAGTATGAAGATATCTTTAGAGCGGAATATGAAGTAACTGTAGAGGTCAGAGACAAAGATAGAGAATTGATCCAGGGTAAATCCTGGATCGAAACAGTTCAAACAAAATTCTACGATGAAACAGTTAATCAGGAAATATCTCATCTTACAAAAGAACTGTTACCGTTAACATCAGGAAATTTCACACTAACAGTATCTATAGTTGACAATGAAACAAAAACAAGAATTGCAAAATCAAAGAATCTTCAAGTCAACAAACAAAATGACAGTAAATTCAGGACATCAAATATACTGTTTGCAGATTACATCGACGAACGCAGCGGTAAGGTTTTGGATTTCTTGCCGAGTTTTTCAAATGCTTTAAATAAAAACAAAGCAAATTATTATACTGTATTTGATTTAGTACCTTCCGGGAATGATGAAGAGTATAATATAGAAGTTGAATTAAAAACCAATGAAAGACGAGATAATAAGACGATTTTCAAGAATGATTTTAAGAAAGAAAACACCGGTGAAATAATAAAAATAGCCACCAACTTAAAGGAAAAAGACCTAAATTCTGGACCTTATACCATTACATATAAAATTTCATCCGGATGGTCAAATTCCAAGACTATATCAAAAGATTTTGTGCTTACGTGGTACGGTGCGCCAACTTCGGAAGGAGAATTAGATACTGCATTAGAACAGATGAAATATGCATTTAAGGAAACTGTTCCCGGTAACTTTAAAGAACTAAATCACCAAAACAAATTGACACTATTCAATACAATCTGGAAACAAAGAGATCCCACCCCGGAAACCCCCAGAAATGAACTTCGTGATGAATATTTCAGAAGAGTTAGATACAGTAACTCTCAATTTTCATTTTTCAATGAAGGCTGGAAATCTGACAGAGGAATGATCTATATTCTTTTCGGCGCTCCGACTGAAATTCTGGATATAAATTATTCTTTAGCATCTTATCCTATGAAATATTGGTCATATATTAGGCATAATATGGTTTTCCAGTTCCATGATATTCATAGTATAGGAGATTACAGGCTTCTTTTCCCATATGATTATGATATCTGGACAAGACCGATAAGATAAATTTCTAAAATCATGAATTAATAAAGTAATCTGATATAACTCAATAGATTATTTTTGATGTTTGAAATACACAATATATGAAAATATTTGTCTTAGGTTCTGGTACATTTCAACCGACACCTGAAAGAGGGTGCAGTGGATATTTAGTTGAGATAAGAGATAAAAAGATCGTATTAGATACGGGATCCGGAGTCTTAAGACAATTATCAAAAATTGGCGTATTAGCCGACAATATAGACTTTATCTTCTATTCTCACCTTCACGTGGATCACACCGCAGACTTGATCCCAATACTGTTTGTGCGGAATAATTCCCCAAATATGCTTAATAATCTTACAATCATCGGCCCACCCGGATTCAAAGATTTTTTAGACAATCTCAGTAAAATCTACGGTAAATATATCGAACCGGACAATTACAACCTAAAAGTGATAGAGATTAGTGGGAATTTAGCAGACTTTAAGGACTTCAGAGTCACATTCCTTAAGATGGATCATTCTGATGCGAGTTATGGAATCCGTATTGAAGAAAACAGCGGCAGGGTATTATCATATTCAGGTGACACTGACCTATGTGATAATTTAGTGGAGTTATGCAGAGATAGCAATCTGTCAATTCTTGAGTGCACTTCTTCCAATAATAATAAGATCAAAGGACATTTGACTCCGGATGATATAAGCAAAGTAGCTAAAAAATCCGGATCCGAACAAATATTACTATCCCATATTTCTAAAGATGTATCTGATGAAGAAATTACTTCTTCGTGTCAAAAAGAGTATACAGGGAATATTATTATTGCAAAAGAACTCGAAATGATTACATTATAAGAAAAACAACTCAATAATACTGGAGAGAATGATGCAAAAATATTTTAAGATATTTACAATTTTAATGACGGTTGTTTTAATAATGTTTTTTGCATGCTCTGGAGTTCAGGAAACACAGAGTCTCGAAAAAAAGATCATATCCGGTGATACAGTGTCCAATGCACCTTATAGCCCAGGAGTTGTTGTAGGAAATACACTTTACTGTTCAGGCAGTATTGGCACAAATCCTGAAACAAATGAGCTGGGAGAGGGTATAAAGGAACAGACAAAACTTGTACTGGACAGAATGAAGAGCATTGTTGAAAAGGCAGGTTTCAGCATGGGCGATGTAGTAAAAGTGACAGTTTTCCTGCAATCAATAGATGATTATACAGGAATGAATGAAGTATATGCCACATATTTTCCGGAAGATCCTCCTGCAAGGGAAACTGTAGCCGTCAAGGAAATAGTGAAAGGCGCTTTAGTTGAGATCTCATGCATAGCTGTAAAATGAGAGAAATTATTATGAAATATTTAAAGAATATTTTACTGTTTATGTTCTTAATTTGTGTCATTCTTATATCTAACGGATGTAAGGTTGAGAAGGTCTCCGATGAAGACAATATAATGGAATTATATGCTGAGATCATAAAGTCATTTGAGAATAAAGACATAAAGACATCCATGCAGTTCATATCAAAAGAATTTGAATCTAATGTGAAAGATCAGAGTAATTATACAGAGGTATATCTTTACAGGCAAAGTCTATTTAGAAATGAAAATATATTATCTGTTGATATCAGAGATCTTAAGGTTGAATTACAGGAAAAAAAAGCAGTTGTTTCCTATGATTTTCACTTGAAATTATTTAACAGACAAAAGAACTGGTCTGAAATAGATACCTTAATAAGAGAAGATGGTGAATGGAAAATAGTTACATGGAAAATTCTTGGAGATATTTAATTGGATTTAAGGTATTACTCTTTCAGGCAGCATTTAAGAGAACTATTTAATACAGATATTAGTAAAATATGCGTAGATGCGGGTTTTACTTGTCCGAACAGAGATGGAACCAAGGGATGGGGCGGATGTATATATTGTAATGAAAATGGCTCAGGCGCTCCATATATTAAAAGAAATCTAAACTGGGAGGAACAGTTCAATACCCGTATCAAAGAGATTTCGAACAAAAAATTCATCATTTATTTTCAAGCCTTTTCAAACACTTATTCTTCTCCGGAAAACTTAGAGAAATTATATAATTCTGCATTGAAAAAACCTGATGTTATAGGAATTTCTATTGGAACACGGCCGGATTGTGTTACGCCTGAAATTCTTGATCTAATTTCATGTTTATCAGAGAATTCTTATATCTGGCTTGAATATGGATTGGAATCTATTCATGACAAAACACTGGAATTGATCAATAGACAGCATTCATTAAATGATTTTTTATGGGCCTATTATGAGGCTCGAAAGAGAAATATCAGGACTTGTATCCATTTTATTAACGGTCTGCCCGGTGAAACGATCAATGAAATGCTTGAAACAGCAATATTTATTGGTAAACTGGAACCTGACGGCGTAAAAATGCATTCTCTTTATATTGAAAAAGATACACAACTGCATAAAATGTATTTGAAGGAGCCCTGGAAATTACTTACAGAGGATGAATATATAGAACTGGCGGCAAGGTGTATAGAGAATGTGCCGGAGAAAACGGTGATACATAGACTGGTTGGAGAGGCTATGTCCGATAGGTTGGTAGCACCGGAGTGGTCGAAAAATAAACAGAAGATAATTCAGGGGATCAATAATAAACTTGCGGAATGGAATTCCAAACAGGGAAAAAAGTACGTTAAATCTAATTAAAGGATAAGAAGAATGTCAGAAAATGCAAAGAGTCCGATAGTTGTGGCTTTTTTATGGATGTTATTTCTTTCTATACTGTTATGCTGGATACCTGGTATCGGTCAGTTTATTGCAGGATTTGTAGGTGGTAAGAAAGCGGGAAGTGTCGGAAGAGCGATCGTTGCTTATTTACTTCCTGCAATCGTTTTTTCTTTGTTCTTTATCCTGATATTTCCGCTGGTTCCGATAATCGGTATATCCTTATCCATAATATTAATAAGTCTGAATTTTGCATTATTCTGCGGAGCTGTTGTCGGAGGAGCGGTCAGTTAATAAATATATTCACAGAAAATACCGATTTTTCTTGAAGAATAATAAAAAATCTGTTAAATTTAAACAAAAATGTTGTTCATAATATAAAAGGTGGAGGAATTTTGATCTATTCAGTTATGGCTTGGTTAGCACCTTCGGGACAAGGTGGAGGTAGTGCGCTTCTTAATATGGTGCCTCTTTTTGCGATATTAGTGATATTCTATTTTCTGATGATAAGACCTCAGATTAAAAAGCAGAAAAAACATCAGGAAATGCTCAGTGAAATAAAAAAAGGTGATGCTGTAGTTGCGGCCGGCGGTATATTCGGAACAGTTTCAGGTTTTAAAGAAAAAGATAACGTGGTTATCCTGAAGGTAGATGATAATGTAAAAATTGAAGTCCTGAAGACCTCGGTTTCATCTGTTATAAGAAAGGAATAATATGGCTGTAAGGCCAGTTTTAATATATGGTGATCCAAGACTACATGATGTTGCTTCGCCTGTTGAAAAAATAGACAAAAATATATTAAACTTGATCGATGATATGTTTGAGACCATGTTTGAGGGAAAAGGTATTGGTCTTGCCGCAACGCAAATTGGTGAGAAGAAGAATATTATTGTTGTCGACCTTGGTAAGGATGAACCGGAATCATCAATGATCGTTTTGATAAATCCGGAGATCATTAAAACTGAAGGTATGTGTAGTTATGATGAAGGCTGTCTGTCTGTTCCCGGAGTAAATGCTGAACTGGAAAGACCAGAAAATATCACTGTGAAATTCATGGATAAAGACGGTGAAACGAAAGATATGGAGGCATCCGGATTACTTGCACGAGTTATTCAGCACGAATTCGATCATCTAAACGGAATACTATTCGTTCAAAAACTCTCATCCTCAGTAAGAAAAAAGTTAGCGCATCAATTAAGAAATCTTGCTGACGGGATCGTTGCATGAAAGTGATTTTTTTGGGGACTCCGGAATTTGCAGTTCCCTCACTAAAATATCTTATTGAACACAGCAACCACGATGTACTTGCGGTTGTTACCACACCCGATAAAAAACAGGGGAGAGGAAGAAAGATAATTCCTTCCCCTGTTGCTATTACAGCAGAAGAGTATAACTTGCCTGTATTTAAACCAGACAGTTTCGACAATCCTGATTTCTTGTCAGATATGAGGAAATTTGATCCTGATATATTTGTTGTTGTTGCTTTCAGGATATTACCGGAATCTCTATTTACAATTCCCAAATACGGTACTATTAATCTGCACGCTTCATTATTACCGAAATACAGAGGAGCTGCTCCTATACAATGGTCTTTGATTAACGGTGAAAACAAAACAGGTGTTACAACATTTCTTATTGATAAAGGAATTGATACAGGTAACATCCTTTTACAGGAAGAAACAGATATTCAGCCAAACGAGACTGCCGGGGAATTATCAGGAAAACTATCTGACATCGGATCAATACTTATTGATAAAACACTTACAAAGTTGGAGCAGCGTGAAATTAAACCTATAATCCAGCCGAAAGATGCTTACTCCAAAGCTCCGAAGATTACTCAGGAGATAACAAAAATTAACTGGAATAAATCTGCTTCTGAGATTGTAAACTTAATACGGGGGCTTAGTCCGGTCCCTGCTGCATACACAGTTTATAAGGATATAAAACTGAAGATATTCCTTGCAAATATATCAGAATTTGACATCCCGGACGCTGAACCGGGAAAAATTATTAATGCTGACAGTAAGCGTGGTTTAATCATTAAGGCAAAAACCGGTTCAGTTGTGATACTTGATGTTCAGCGTGAAGGGAAGAAACGGATGAAAAGTACTGATCTGCTGAGAGGAATGGAAATAAATAAAGATATAATACTGGCTTAGATGTAAATGACAGGTGCAGAGTTAAGAAAAAAAGCAGCAGAATATATTATAAGAATATTCCACAAAAATTCTTACCTGAATATTATACTCACAAATATTAATTCATCAAAAGAATTAAAATTCCAGGAAAAAGGATATTTAACAGAAACTTTAACAGGAATTGTGATCTGGAAAAACAAACTTGACTGGATTATCTCAGAGTATTCTAATATACCTTTAAAGAAATTAGAGAATTTAGTCTATTCATATTTGCTGCTGGGTTTTTACGATCTTGCTATTAAGGAAGATTTACCTGATTATGCAGCTGTAGACCAGGTTGTTCAGGCTGCAAAAGGTGAAAAAGGGAAAAAAGCAGCAGGTTTTATCAACGCTGTTTTCCGATCGTATCTGCGCGACAGGTCAAAACCATCAGCAGAATTGGAAATCCTTAAAACAAAAGATAAAACAAAATATATCTCTATACTACATTCACATCCGGAGTGGATGATCAAGAGATGGCTTGGCAGGTATGGTTTTGAAAATACAGTCAAACTTTGTGAATGGAACAATTCAAAACCTGAACGAACGATCAAAATAAATGCTGCCATAAAAGATCACAATATATTTGTTGAATATTTGTTTGAAAAAAACTTTGTAAAACGTGAATATAGTGACGAATTCTATATTTATCACGTTAATAATCTTCAGAAGTTAATACATTCGGACTGGTTTGGAAAAGGTTATTTTATTATTCAATCCGCTTCTTCGACTTTACCGGTGATTGCTTTGGGATTAAAAGATGGGGATAGTGTTCTGGATATTTGTTCTGCTCCCGGAGGAAAGACAGCATTTATTTCTGAATTGATCGGGAACAAAGGAAAGGTTACTGCCGTAGACTTAAAACCGGGAAGGCTTCGTCTTGTTAAGGAAAACGTAAAAAGACTCGGGTTGAAAAATATTAAGACAGTCTGTGAAGACGGCACTAAATTTATAACTGAAGAAAAATATGACAAGATTCTGATCGATGCACCATGCAGCGGTTTTGGCTCAATAAACCGAAAACCGGATATAAAATGGAAAAGAAGGTCAGGGGACCTAAGTGATCTTTCAGGAATTCAAACGGATCTGCTGCAAAATTCATCTGGTCTTGTTAAACCCGGCGGATCAATAATTTACAGTACATGCACTATCGAACCGGAAGAAAATGAACAAATAATTGAAAATTTTCTGGGTCAGAACGGCAACTTTGAACCCGAAGAAATTGAGAAATTTGACAAATTCGGTTTTGGTAAGCCGTCAATTATTACAACATTACCTTTTTTGCACAATTTAGATGGTTCTTTTATTGCAAAATTAAGAAGAATTACATAAATTAAAAATATTTAGTATAATTTTGAGGAAATATGATTGATTTAACATATGAAAAATACATCAGCATTCTGAAGATATCAACAATTGTATTTTCTTTATGCATAGTCCTTTTTCTAATAGCCGACAAGATCATCATGCCCATTTATGTTAAACATGGAGACGAGATAAATATGCCTGATCTGTTTGAGAAAAAGGACACACAGGCATTATCGGAACTGCGGATGCTTGGTTTTGAGATGGAGATAGAAAAGAAACACCACCCAAATATAAAGCCAGGTCTTGTCACTTATCAGAGCCCGCTTCCCTTCACAAAAGTAAAAAAGGGCAGGAAGGTAAAGCTTTCAGTAAGTCTGGGTGAGAAGAAAATAAAAATGCCGGACCTGATGAACATCTCACCAAGGGAGGCAGAACTGATCCTTAAGAAAAGTAACCTGAAACTGGGTGAAGTTGTCTATGAATACAACTCAGAATTCACAAAAGGAGTAGTATTCAATCAGATGTATGAACGCGGCTGGGAATTAAAAAAGGAAACGGTTATTGATATAGTTGTAAGCAACGGTCCCGAACCGAATGTAGTAACCATGCCGAATCTCCTCAGGAAATCGTTAAAATATGCCAGAGAAGCAATACAGAAAAACGGGCTAATACTTGGGAACATAGTTTATCAGGAAGAGAAAGAGATCCTTCCAAATACTGTTTTATTTCAGGATCCTCCTTATTTAAGATTAATAGAACCGGGTACAGTAGTAACACTTATCGTAAGTAAAGAATGATCATAAATATATTAACAGAAACTGAATACCATGAACAAAGAGAAAAATGTTATTATTTCCCCATCGATCCTTTCGGCAGACCTCTCAAACCTTGAGAGTGAAATACGACAGTTAGAGAAAGGCGGAGCTGACTGGATACATATTGACGTAATGGATGGAAATTTTGTCCCTAACATCACGTATGGCCCTAAAATCGTAAAAACAGTTGATAGATTAACGGATACTGTTCTGGATGTACACCTTATGGTGAAAAAACCGGAAAGATACATCAAAGATTTCAGGGATGCCGGTGCTGACATAATTACAATACATGAAGAGGCCTGTGTGCACCTTGATATGGCAATCAATCAGATAAAGGATACAGGAGCTAAAGCAGGAGTTTCTCTAAATCCGAGTACAAGTATATCAGTTTTGGAAGATGTTATTCAATATCTGGATCTTGTATTGATAATGTCTGTAAATCCTGGTTTTGGCGGGCAAAAATTCATAAGTAATGCTGTAGACAAAATAAAAAGATTGAGCACTATGATCGAAGAAAAAAAGTCAGGTGCAATTATTGAAATCGACGGCGGTGTTGATGAGAGTAATGCAAAACTCATAATTGATGCCGGGTGTAAAGCATTAGTTTCCGGTACAGGCATATTTAAACATAAGGATAGGGCAGAGGGGATAAGAATTTTACGGAATGCTGCATTAGGAAAATGAGTTATATTCACGAGATCCAACGAAAAGGAATCCATCAGTTATCATTAGCAATCCCAATAGGTTACTGGTATTTACCGGAAACCCTGTTTTATCAATTAATCATTCCAATAGCTGCTATTTTCATATCTGTTGATATTGCCCGTTTTAAACATCCCTGGTTCAAGCGTCAATTCTATAGATTTTTCGGCAGTATCATCAGACAACATGAAAAAAACAGATTTACAGGTTCATCTTTTCTGTTCTTTTCTGTTTTTATTACGATTTATCTGTTTCCTAAGAACATTGCTGTGCTAAGTCTTTTGTTTTTAATCATTTGTGATACTATAGCAGCATTAGTGGGAATTAAGTTCGGCAGGCACAAAATATTTACTAAATCCTTAGAAGGATCACTTGGTTTTTTGATATCCGCTTTACTTATAGCATATTTATTCAAACCTGTAGGTTTTTACGCAGGATCTATTGGTGCAGTTACTGCAGCGGTTGTTGAACTTCTTCCATTAAAGATCGATGACAATTTTACAATCCCGATAATATCATCAGCGGTGATGATAATATTCATTTAATACATGCAGTTCCGATGAATAATTAAAGACATTTTTACTGAGCGCCATTTTTATTAAAAAAAATAACTTGACAAAGGAATTTAATATATATACATTGATAAAAATTTGTAATATTTCATATATTCTTAGTGTTTTTTACGTATAATGTTTTATTTTAAATAGTCAATTTATGAAACCGGTGAATAAGTCCTGTTGAAGTAATTTATTATGTATTAAGTGAGTTTTTTTGTAATTAATTAAAATTGACTGTTTTTTATTTTATTAGAATAACTACATTTTTAAACATGCCAGGATTTATTTCATAATTAATATTAGGTTTATTTTTTAAGGGATTTATTATTATGGCTACCGGTACAGTGAAATGGTTTAACGATAGCAAGGGCTATGGTTTTGTAAGTCAGGAAGACGGGACAGAAATCTTTGTGCATTATTCTGCAATCTCCCAGGAGGGTTTCAAATCATTAAATGAAGGTGATAAAGTAGAATTTGAAGTAGTAACTACAGAAAAAGGTTTACAGGCATCAGACGTAAAAATTGTCTAAGAATAATTAAATATTCATTTCCCCTGTGAACAAAGGGGTTTTATTATGTTGAGAAGGGGATGAAGGTGTCTTTTAAATTCACAAAAAACGATATAAAGAGAATTTCTAAAACTCTTGGTGTAAAACCGGTTGAAGATAAGGATAAATATAGATTTGTCCTGACCGATAAAGATGGAATAAGGAAATTATCTCTTGAAATTTTCAACCAGATCCCTATCGGTAGCTCTACCGGTAATCTAATCTCGGTATATACTGAAAACACTCATCTTCAACTCCATTTCTGTCATGGATTTGTTGTCAGTGATATGCTGGGAGAAGTTACATTTGTTAGCGAAAACGGTGATATCCTGTCCGGACTTACAATCGAAAAGCAGGGAGCTTGCTCATTATACGCAAATGTTGAAAAGAAGATACTGTCCGGCGATTTCACGAAATTAGGACCGGAAGTAATGCTTAGTGGTATAGCATTGTCATTAACTGAACATATTCTTTAAAAGTTTTTGAAGTGGATATTAATCTCAAACGTTTTTTAAGATATTTAAAAGTAGAAAAAAACCTTTCTCAAAACACAATAATATCATACGAATTTGACCTGAAGCGTTTTTTTGAATATCTGAAAACATCGGATATTTCAAATATTGAAGAAGTATCCCCACCTGACATTTCCAAATATATTGTTATTTTATATGATATCGGTCTGGCAGAATCAAGTATATCCCGTAATTTGTCTTCCATAAGATCTTTTTATAATTACTTGTATGTAGAAGGTGATGCGAAAACCAATCCGGCGGCAATGATAGATTCCCCAAAGAAAAAGCTCCGCCTCCCGAAAATATTAAGTATAGATGAAGTCCTGACACTTATTGAGCAGCCAGATCTGTCGACCGATCTGGGCTCCAGAGACAGGGCAATGCTTGAATTTTTATATGCAACGGGTACGAGGGTCTCTGAGCTGATAAATATTAAACTCAGAGATATTTCATATGAAAACAAACTTGTCAGAATATTAGGTAAAGGAAGTAAAGAAAGGTTTGTTCCATTCGGACTTGTTGCTTTTAAGTTTGTAGATATTTATATTAATAAGGTCAGAGGGAAACTCATCAAGCCTAAAAGCAAACCTATGGATTGCCTTTTTCTTAATTGGAGAGGTAACCCTATGACAAGAATGGGTTTCTGGAAAATATTGAAACATTATTGTGTTCATGCAGGTATTAAGAAGGAGGTCAGCCCGCATACTTTCAGACACTCTTTTGCAACACATTTACTGGAGGGTGGAGCTGATCTCAGAGCTGTTCAGGAAATGCTGGGACATTCTGATATATCTACAACACAGATATATACACACCTGGACAGGGAATACTTAAAAGAAGTGCATAAATCATTTCATCCATTGGAAAATCAAAAATAGAAAGTAGATTATGAATCCAGATTTAGTATTTATTTTGCCGGTACTGCTTTTCTCTGTTGTTGTACACGAATATGCTCACGGCTGGATGGCAAAAAGGTGCGGTGATATGACCGCAGAGTTATCAGGGAGACTGACATTTAATCCTATCCCGCATATAGATCCGATCGGAACAATTCTTGTACCGATAATACTAAGCCTAACACCCGGCAATTTTTTTATAGCATGGGCAAAACCAGTTCCCGTAAATCCTATGAACTTTAGAAATCCCGGATTGGATAATGTCAAGGTGTCCGGAGCAGGGCCGTTATCAAATATTATTTTGGCTGTAATTTGCAGAATATTATTAGAGTTTTTTAGTTTTGGACTGATTTATGGTATATTAAGTTACGCAGTCGCAATAAACATCCTTCTCGCTGTATTCAATATGGTGCCGATTCATCCGTTGGACGGATCACATATTCTGGAGTATTATATTCCATATAATTTTAAAGAGACATATCATAGATTTCAATCTGTAGCACCTTTCATATTGCTGTTATTGATTTTCACACAATTGCTTTGGGTTATAATTACACCGATTTATAGTTTTGTTTATAATTTTATCGATATTTTAGTTGGCATATTTTTTTGATAAATAGATATGAAAAAGCATAGATTACATATTGCCGTATTGCTATTATCAGTTTTTCCACTTTTTCTGCTGATCAACTGCACAAAAACGATCTATGTTGAATCAGATCCGGTAAATAACTTACGGCAGAATATTACGGAAATCCTGAACGATCCGGGTTTTCAGGATTCAAATTTCGGTATTTATATCGAATCTCTCAGGACAGGAGAGGTAATATACTCTCAGAACCATCACAGACTGTTTATGCCCGCCTCAAATATGAAGATTTTCACTACAGCAACTGCTCTCGTAAAGTTAGGTCCCGAATTTCAATATGAAAATAATATCCTTGTCAGAGGAGTAATTGATAAAAACGGGACTCTGACGGGTGATCTTATGATAAAGGGAAGCGGTGACCCTACGATATCATACCGTTTCCAGGATGAGGAAGGGAATATCCGGGCATTTAAAACATGGATCTCTGACCTGAAAAAATCCGGTATTCGGGAAATCAGGGGAAATATCATTGGTGACGATAACTGTTTTGATGAAAACGAACTCGGCAGCGGTTGGGAGGTAGATGATCTCCAGGGATCGTATGCTGCTCCCATAGGTGGATTGTCGTTCAATGAGAATAATATTCAGGTTATTGCTCAACCAGCCAGCACGGCAGAAGAACCTCTGGTTATTTTGACTGAACCGGTCAAGGAATTCCTTAATATTCGGAACAATACTACTACTTTGAATACATCAGAACGTTCCGCAATCAGTATAAACAGACTAATAGGCACCAATGATGTCCAGATCAGAGGAAATGCTCCAGTCAACGGCAGGAATATCAGGCGGACTATCTCTATTCATAATCCAACAATGTATCTATTAAGCGCTTTTAAAGAGAATTTAGCAGAAAACGGGATATCTTTGACAGGAGAGCTTATTGATATTGATGAAATTACAGTTTATGATGGATTTTATGATGATTGGAGAGTAATATCAACAGATATGTCACCAAAACTTTCTGAAATAATTAAACCCCTTAATAAAAACAGCAACAACTTCATGGCTGAGCAGCTGTTCAGGACAACGGGCTATCATTTGTCTGGCCTGGGATCTGCTGGAAATGGAGCAATAGCTGTTAAAGGGATACTTTCTGATATTGGTGTAATTAATGAAAATATAAAGATATACGACGGTTCAGGACTGTCCAGACACAGCCTGGTTACACCATTTCAAATCACATCGATTTTGAAATATATGAGAAATCATAGAAGTTATGATGTATTTTATAATTCTCTGCCTGTCGCAGGTGTGGACGGTACGATCTCATCAAGAATGAAAAACACATCTGCTGAAAACGTTGTTCATGCGAAAACCGGTACGATCGAGTTTGTCAGAGCGTTGTCCGGGTATGTCAAGAGTCTGGAAAACGAGGAATTTATAGTCTCAATTTTAATCAACCATTATACTGAACCCTCAAGTGTTTCGTCACAAATACAGGATAGGTTGTATATTTTACTCGCTAATTTCAAAAGGAACAGATAATGTTTTTCTCTAAGCGTAAAATTAGAGAGTTCACTTATGTTCCGAAATATTTTAAGGAGGAACAGGAAGATGGTGAAAAGCATGTTAAATTTAAGCGCATTGGAGGGAGGATCAAATCAGGCAGGGCTACAATGATAAAACTTTTTATATTCACTGCAATAGTATTATGGCTTTTAAATTATTTGAGGCAATATTTTTGATATATTAGAAGAGATTTGTATTTATGTGACAATACCAAAACCAACATCTTTTTTGAACATTATCTTCAGATTATCAGGATCAAAATTCAGTCTAATATAACCGCAGTTCTCACAAGCGCAAGCAGCTGCAGAATTTGATACAGGGATTCTATTATTCGATAAGATAAAAACAACTTCACCGAATTTTCGCATTTTTCCTTCAATAAGATTTTTACTGCCGCAATTAATGCATATATTCATTTCGCGATCCATTTTGCTTCTTTTATATGTTTGACTGTTTAATTTGAGAAAAGTTCACAAAAAAATAGAATTTAGATAAATATAATAATGCAATTAGCATACCAAAACATTCTATTAATGAATTTAGACGGGTATTGATGCAATATGCATCAGGCAAGGAAAATGCCTGTAGTTAATTTACACAATGCAAATTGTTAAATTGATAAACATGCTGCAGAGAAGAGTGGAGTTTTATAGGCATTAGTTTACATAATATATATTATGCGCACATTACTGCAGTCTTTTTGTAGCATATACCAAGAAATACGGCCTGAAGATCGGGATCAGTTGATATCTTGTTCGCAGTATCATACTAATAAATTCACGGTATTTATTCGGGTGTGTTAATTTGAAGTATAAATATTTCTTGTAAGATATGTCAAAATTCTCTTTAGTAAGGATATTACACACTTCATGCATTGAATACATTCTCAGATGACCCATATGACCGATCGTTTCAACCTGGATAATCTCATCATAGGAATCATTTATCCCTTTGCCAAGCATATAATGAATTATATTGTTTAATCCGTATAAATTTGGTGTTGTTAAAAAAAGTGATGATCCCGGTTTGAGTATCCTGTTAATCTCCCTTATTGCAAATATCGGATTAATGGTCAGATGTTCAAATACGTCTGTAAAAAAAACCATATCGATTTCATTGTCATTAAAAGGCAGTTTTTCTTTTTCGATATTGCATTTTAACAGTTTTATATTATTATTGACCACAAGTTCATTTCCCCGATCCGGCTCCAGATCCAAACCAGTAGTTTCAAGCCCGAGTTTTTTCAGAATATATAAAAAATGATATGGAAACGATCCTATATCAACAGCTTTTTTACCATTTATGTTTAATTTTTCAAAATATTTCAGAAATTTCAGGTATCTGTATTTACAATCCACTAAATATTTAATCGACCAATCTTTATG
>JBHPLC010000160.1:0-3371 GCA_042564455.1 Candidatus Zhuqueibacterota bacterium
GAGGATGCTTATAAGTCTATTGAGAGGAAAGAAATAACATACGGAGTGGATGACGAACTGCTGAAGAAAATATTCAGGGATAAGACATACGATAAGAATATAATCTTCGCTAAGGGAGAACCGCCTGTTCCGACGCGCCAGGGCAAAAAAGTATACTTTTTTAACACCAATCCGAGTCTGAGGCCTGTAGAAAACAAAAAAGGCAAACTTGACTACAAGAATATCAAACTGATCCAGAACGTAATGACAGGCGATAAAGTATTCGAGTTCATACCGCCTGAGGAAGGGAAAAACGGAAAAACCGTTTTAGGCAATAATATTCCAGTAGAAGAGTTAAGGAAAATTGAGCTGCCGGTCAGGAATAATATTGACGAAGATCCGCAGGAAAGAAATGTATTTATAGCGACTATCGACGGCGCAGTAAAAAAAGTTGAGAATTACATTGAAGTTAATGAGACATTGGTCATTAATAAGGATATCGATTATTCGACCGGAAATCTTGAAAGCAGTGCGGCTACAATAATTGAGGGAGATGTCAAGAGCGGTTTTACAGTCGATATTAAGAATGATCTTGAAGTAAACGGTACCATTGAAGATTCTGAGGTCACGGCAACGGGCGGGATACTCGTACAAAGAGAAATATCAGGCAGAGGAAAGAAGACGGTATCTGCAGGCGGCGATATTTTAGCACGCGGCTGTCAAAAGATGACCCTGATAAGTAAAAGTGATATAATAATATCGGAAAGAGCAGCTGACTGTACCCTCATTGCCGAGGGTAAGATCATTATCCAATCTAAAAAATCCGATGTAATGAGATGCAGGCTCATTGCCGGAAAAGGTATTGAAGTGAGAAATATCGGCAGCAAAAATTATGATCCGGTGGAAGTTGTGCTTGGTATGCCGGCTGAGCTATATTTTGAGCGGGAAACGCTTATTAAGAAGATAAATAAGTTGACCACTTCTTTTAAGGAGATTGATAAATCCCTTAAGCTTGCAAATAAGATGCAGGTTTTTGGCAGAAGCGGGAACGTACAAAATGAAAAGATCAGGGATCTGCAGCAGGATTATACTGAAATGAAGCGGGAGCTGGACAAAGCCAACGAGGAAAAGGAAGTTATGGATACTGAGATTAAACATCAGGAAGACACCGGTGCAAAATTAAGCGTTTCAAATAAGATATATCCGAAAGTCACCATTAATATCTGCAATAGAAAATTAGCAGTTGCTGAAGAAAAATCAAAAGTCATATTCAGCGCCGGGGAAGAAAATATAGTTGAAAGACCGTTTTAAAGTTTAACTTACCGGTCGTAATTAACCGGCCTTATTACAATCCGGATAACACTAATGGAAACTTATACAGAACCAAAAGAATTAGTGGAAAATCCGCAATATTCAGTTTATAGACAGAAAAGCCTTGATAGTCTCACCGATGATAAAATAGATGCACCCATAGTCGAGATAATCCATGGATTCAACAGGCTGCCTTATTGTTTCACGATGCAGTGCTGTTACGGACATTTTGTTTACGATGGGCAGAATGAAAAACATAATCTTGAGCCGCTGCCCGACACGGCAATTGAAGGCGAGATCGAATACAGGATCGCCTATATCGCCTTCTGTATCGAGAACAGCGACTCCGGAAGAAAGTTTATCGAAGTCCTGAAAAGTGTCCCGGCTGTTGATCCGGATAACATTCAGTTCTGCAGTGCCGAGTGGTTCTGGAAACGGCACATAAATACCTATGCCCTGCAGGTCGAACCGGACAGGTTCAAGCGTCAGGACACGGCAAAACTCGGCTACGAGGAAGCGATTCACATCGAAAAAGTCCGCGAAAGATTCTTCACCCGCCTCCGCGAATTACTAATCACATTGTGAGATGTTTTAGCAGATTATATTTATTTCAGCAGGACATCCCGCTTAGCGGGACTGTCTGTCAATCAGCAGGATAGACATTTCCCGATACGCCTTGCCTGTAGTATGGCAGGCTGGCGGCCTGTCTGTCAAATCATATATTCTCTTGTCTTTTATTGACCGACCATATTCACGCCTAAACAGGTTTAAGCGTGCCGCATTTTTTTAGGGGGACTTTTTAAGGATCACGTATGGTAGCTCCGGAACTATACGGATTGTTTATTTATAAAAATACTCCCAGACCTCGGCATTCAGATACATCGGCAAAATGATTTTTTCCCCATCTTCGGCAACATCAAATTTAAACCTGAAATGCCCATCATATCTAATTTCTTCATTAATTGGCAGGTATATCTTTTTGACAATGTTCAGCTTTTTGTCAAACACTATCACATCAATTGTCAATCCGTCTTTTCCATCCGTACCGCTGTCGTTATAAATCAAAGAATAAATAAAATCGCCTCTCTTTACAATATCCAGATATCTAAAATGGTGCAATTCCAGGGCTTTTTTATTTCCCGAGTCATCAGGCTTTTCAACTGTATCCCAGAACGAGGCTATTTCCGGGTAATCCAGTATTTTCTTTTCAATGATACTGCCGTCTTCGTCAAAGACAAATATCATCGGTACAATATTTGAAAAGAAGATATATTTACCATCAGAATAAAACGGCCAGCCCTGACCGAGAGTATTATAATTGTTCTCCTGATAATCAGAATTATCAATAATATCACCTATATCTTTGATGTAAGTGCCGTCCTTACTAAAAACCGAGATAAAACTTCTTGAGGCAGGCTGATTAATCAATATTTCATTTTTTTCAGATATGTGGAATGGTGAATTCAAGTACCCGTTCACCTGAAAGGATGATAAAAACTCTCCGTTACTGTCGAATATTGAAATATTAGTATTTGATACATCATAAATATAAATATTCTCATTTTTATCGATTTGCATATATGTCGGCGTGTTCAGCTCTCCCGGACCATGTCCTTCCCTGCCAAATTTGGATATATAATTACCCTTTATATCGAACTTATAAACGCAGGTATTACTCAGATCCAGAACATACAAATGTTCGTCATGAATTCTTGCTGCCAATGGGGTATTCAGGGCTTCATTATTTAATTCCCGGTCAAACTCGATCAGCTTTCTATAAGAGTATTCTAAAGAGGGATAAGAATTATCTGAAACTTTTTCCTCCCCGCAGGAAAATATCAGGGTTCCCGATACAACGATAACAAGCATAAATAAGACAGGTTTCATTTTATCCTCACCATTATTGTTCATTCAATGTACACCGCCAAAATCCCTGTATGTCCCCGGAATTCTTTTATTCACGTTCGCCGCCATCGCACCGGTTAAGTTTGTATATTGCGGTATTTCAGTCATAGGGATTGGATGTTTTTTTTGATGATTAAGTGTTGTGAGTCTATTACTTATCATAAATGAATGAATTA
>JBHPLC010000161.1:0-3309 GCA_042564455.1 Candidatus Zhuqueibacterota bacterium
ACTACAATTTTACCATATATTTTCTTGTGAAGAAGCTGGGACAATGAATATGATTAATCAGGCGTCGATTTTAATAAAAGGCGGAACGGCTGTGCTTGGGCAGAAAGTATCCTCTACTGATATTTTGATAAAAGGGGAAAAAATTCATGCTGTTGGAAATCTGTCCGGGTGCAGTGCCGATAAAGTTATTGATGCAGAAGGTTTGCTGGTGCTGCCGGGCGCGATAGATCCGCATATACATTTTAATGAACATAATAAGGGGCACACAGGAGTCCATGATTATTATACAGGCAGCAGGGCTGCTGCCTTCGGCGGTACAACATCAGTAGTGGATTTTTCCGATCAGATTCACGGTGAACCGCTTATTAACGTGATCAGAGTAAAGGAAAAACAGGCGGAAGGAAAAGCCATGATTGACTGGAATGTACATCCGATAATATCTCAGGTGACTGCCGAGGTAATCGAAGAGATACCTTCTCTGATCGAAGCCGGAGCTCCCACTTTTAAATGTTTTATGACTTACAGATCAATGTCCGGTGAATCGGCAGTTAACATGTACAGCGGTGAAGAAGGCCGGTTTATTACCGATGAGGAATTCACAGATCTGTTTCGGTGTCTTACCGATTCCGGCGGAATGCTTATGGTTCATGCCGAAGACAGTACGATCATTGACAAAAATGCTGTTGAAATGATCAAGAAAGGTCATACAAAAGCTATTCATCATGCCAAATGCAGGCCTCCTGAATCGGAAAGTAAAGCGATCAAACGTATACTTAAAGCTGCAGAAAAAACAGGAGGAAGGGTATATATCGTGCACCTGTCTTCAGCCGAAGGTCTGGATGTTATCGGAGAGGCTCGCGGAGAAGGATTGGATATCTTTGCCGAAACAACTCCGCATTATCTGATCTTTACGGAAGAAAAGTTAAAACGGGATGACGGGTATAAATGGCTCGGATCACCTCCGATCAGAGATAAGGAGACACAGGACAAACTCTGGAGCGGGATCAAAGACGGATGCATATCTGTGGTTGCAACTGATGACTGTGCCTTTTCACTTGAATCCAAGAAAGCGGGGGCTGATAATTTTGAAAAATGTCCTGAAGGGATACCGGGGATAGAGCCCCGGTTGACAGTGCTGTACTCTGAAGGTGTTGCCGGGGGACGTATTTCTCTTCCCCGTTTAGTTGAACTCACATCGACCAATCCTGCCCGGCTATTCGGTATGTATCCGCAGAAAGGGAGTTTGAATCCCGGTTCGGATGCCGATATTGTTCTGTTTGATCCTTCGGCCGAATGGACAATGAGCAAAGAGACACTTCATATGGCGTCGGATTATTGCGCATATGACGGTGTAGACGTAAAGGGCAAAGTGGTAAAAGTCTTTTCCCGGGGGGAGTTAATAATTGACGGTGAAAAATGTCTCGCTGAAAAAGGCCGCGGAAAGTATATTCACTGCAGGCTTGACAGGCTCGTTCCCGAATCAGCATGATCTGCAGTTTCTCTGTTTTTTATAGGAAATAATAACAGTAGAAATAACTCAGACATGAATTACAATAGATATTGAATCAAAAGGATAATTTTAATTCTGGTATAATATATATGAGAGCAAAATGAAAAGACGAGACTTCTTTAAAGCAGCAGCGGTGATACCTGGAATTATGTATTTTTCCGGGACACCATCATTGATACATCAATCAAGACGTACACCGGTTATTGATGGGATGGGGGAAATAAGACTTGAGTATCCGATGCCGCTGATCTCCGAAATAATCGACAGCGGTATGACCGCCGTAATGATCACGATCGGCACACCGACCCTGCACGGTGAGGCAGCTTATGATGAAGTGATCAACGAACTTGCAGCATATGAGCAGCATATTAATCTGCACAGGGATTATTTTATAAAAGCGACAAAGATAGAGGATATAGATACGGCATTGAAGTCAAAAAAACTGGCGCTTATATACCTTTTTCAGAATGCGGTCGTGATCGAGAGGGACCTTAAGCGGCTCGATCTTTTCTACAACTTCGGTGTCCGCAGTATACAGCTGACATATAACAGCCAGAATCTCGTGGGGAGCGGCTGTATGGAGCGAGTGGATACAGGTATTTCGAATTTTGGAGTAGAACTCATAGAGACGATGAATGAAAAGGGCATAGTTATAGATCTTTCGCACGCGGGTATGCGGACTATGGCAGATGCGATAAAATATTCCAGATCCCCGATGGTTAATTCTCATTCCGGATGTAAAAGTGTGTATGATCATGCAAGAAGCACGACTGACGAGAATATCAAAGCGCTTGCGGATAATGGCGGTGTTATGGGTATTTTTCAGATCAATCCGAACCTCGGTCCGAAACAGCGAAATACTCTTGATGATTACCTTGACCAGATCGACTATGCAGTAAAGGTCGGCGGCATCGATCATGTGGGTATCGGCAGTGACCGCGAACACCAGACCATTCCGGATACGGATGAAGAGAGAAAACGGTTAGAAGAGGAAATGGCACGCGTCAGCAGCAGGAAGATACACTGGCCTTTCTTTGTATCCGAACTGAATCATGCACGACGGATGGAGACGATTCACTCCGGGCTACAAAAACGGGGGTATTCATCGGGTGATATCGATAAGATCCTTGGCGGGAACTTTTACCGCGTCTACAAAGAAGTGATCGGGTAGAGATCAGCGTTTTTGCCGATGACTTACATTCCCCTATTATGTCATTGCGAACCGCGCATAGCGGGGTGTGGCAATCTCTGCGATGACTGTTTTACTAACCAGCATTTTTACCAGAAATCCACGCAGAGATTGCCACGTCGTTTCACTCCTCGCAATGACAAGTAATGTTATATTAGCGGCGATCTGAGTGATCTTTTTTGTTGATGGACAGCATAATTGATGAGCCGAGGATAAATAAACGATCAGTGAAAACTTTTGCAGATTTTGCCCCGTTTTTGCCACTGAAGGTTAGTCTTTCGGATTTTATGGTTTTTGTGATTTTTTATATCTGCACTGCTTATTGCTCAAATCAAATATGAATCATTGATCAATTGCCTCCCGTTCCGTCATAACGAGGAATTCTGCCGATCATCGCACTTGATCCTGCTTTGTTTATTCCCTGCATTCCCTTTTTGTCATTCCCGCCTCCCACAATTGTCATTCCCGCCTCCCACAATTGTCATTCCCGCCTCCCTTCACTGTCATTCCCGCGCAGGCGGGAATCTCCGTGTTATCGGTTGCACTAATCAGCGTTTTTGCCTAAGACTTGCGTAGAAATTGCCGCGTCGCGACGCTCCTCGCAAAAACA
>JBHPLC010000162.1:0-3291 GCA_042564455.1 Candidatus Zhuqueibacterota bacterium
GTAGCATTCGATAATGTCGGAACGGCAAAAAACGTACTCTCAATCGCTGAGGGCGGACTGCAAAACATCTCTGATATTCTGATCACGATGAAGGAAAAAGTGACCCAGGCAGCTTCTGATACTATGGGTACTGCCGAAAGAGACGCCATCAAAAACGAGATAACTGAATTAGTTTCGGAAATCGATGATATTGTATCGGAAACGCTGTTCAACGGTGTTGCACTGATAGACGGATCTTATTCGAGTAAATCATTTCAGACCGGTGAAGCAACAACAGATACTACATCATTCTCAATGACACAGGGACACACTGCAACCGGATTATCAGTCGAAGCAGCCAATGTTGCCAATAAAGTTGATTCTTCAACTAATGCTGCATCTGCTCTCAGCAGTGTGAACTCTGCTATCGATACTGTTTCAGATTCACTTCAGTCGATCGGTGCTATGATAGCAAGACTGACTGTCAAGGAATCGACATTATCAGTAGCGATGACAAATTCAGAAGCAACAAAAAGCAGGATTCTTGATGCGGATATCGCCAGTGAGCAGTTGGAAAGTACAAGGCTGCAGATAATACAGCAGACTGCTACAGCACAGCTTGCTCAGGCAAATGTTACACCTCAAAATGTGCTGGCATTGTTTACATAATAGAATACACGACTCAAAAAAATTAAAAAGCTCCGTTTATGCGGAGCTTTTTTTATATATATAACTTTTGGTTAATAATCAAAGTGTCTGCAGATAGTTGACAGCATTTTCCAAACGTCTGACAGTGCTATCTTTTCCAATACAGTATATTACCTCAAACAAACCGGGACTTACACTGAAACCTGTGAGAGCTACTCTTACAGGATGGATCAGTTTTGCTGCGGAAATTCCAAGTTCCTCTGCCAATGTCCTAATTATTTTCTCGATATTTTCGATAGTAAAATCCTGACAATCCAGAATACTTAATCTTACCCTGCCCAGCCTTTCAGCGACTTTTTCATCCATCCAGTATTTTTTAACCGCTTCGGGATCATATACAACCGGATCTCTGTAAAAATATCCTGCAAAAGGTATAAAATCAGTTAATAGTTTCATCCGCGGCCTGATCAACTTCAGGACACCGATCAAATATTCATCACCTTTTTCCTTTACTGATTTATAGAGATCATCATCCTGTTCAAGAAACAGCTGCAATTCGGATATTAATAATGTTTCAGACAAAGCGGAAATATACTTATCATTCATCCATTTCAATTTATCTTCATCAAAGACAGCTGATTTTTTAAGTGTATCCTCCAGCTGAAATAGTCTTACCACATCTTCTATGGGTAATATTTCCACGTCGTCACCGGGAGACCAGCCAAGCAGCACTAAATAATTTCTGATCGCTTCCGATAGATAACCTTTCTCACGAAATGCATCCGATGATACTGCACCATGCCTTTTACTTAATCTGGATTTATCTTTCCCCAAAATCATTGGCATATGAGCAAAAACCGGCAGTTCCCAACCAAAAGATCTGTATAAAAGTATCTGTTTCGGAGTATTTGACAGATGGTCATCACCGCGTATCACGTGAGATATCTCCATAAGATGATCATCAACCACAACTGCAAGCTGGTAAGTCGGTGTTTTATCTGCCCGGAGAAGAACAAAATCGTCTATTTCGGAATTCTGAAAAACTGTCCTTCCATGCACAGCGTCTACAAATTCTGTTTTCCCTTCCGGCACCCTGAATCTGATCACATAAGGCTTCTCTTCTTTCATTTTCCCGTCAGTTTCACTTTTGCTTAGATCCCGGCAGAATCCGTCATATTTATATGTTGATCTTTTATCCTGAGAAACATTTTTTCTTGCTTCAATATCCTCTGCCGAACAAAAACATTTATATGCGAATCCACCATTCATTAATTCTTCTGCAGCGGAAATATGCTCAGCTACATTATTTGACTGGGTATATATTTCTTCATCCCAGTCTATTCCGAGCCATTTCAAAGAAGCTAAAATTGAATCCAGAAATTTCTGATTCGATCTTGATCTATCTGTATCTTCAATCCGCAGCAGGAATGTTCCGGAATTATGTTTTGCAAAAATCCAGTTAAAAAGTGCTGTTCTTGCACCTCCAATATGCAGATAGCCGGTGGGACTGGGTGCAAACCTGACTTTAATATTACTTTTTTTCATATCACCATTATTATTTAATTTGAATTTAACAGGCCGTCTTTTATTTTTAACATGTAATCATAAGCCGCATCATGTTCATTAGGGATTATCCCATCGAGAATCGCCTCTTCTATCATTTTCTTGATCTTCCCTACTTCCGGAGACGGTTTCAGTTTACAAACCTGCATGATCTCGTTCCCGTCAACCGGAGACTTAAATGCACGCAGTTTATCAAGGTCTTCAACTTCCTGAATTCTTTTTCTGACAAAATCAAAATTGTCCAGATGTTTTTTAACTCTTTTCGGATTGCCCGATGTAATATCAGCACGGCATAAAACAAGGAGATCCTCAAGCTCATAACCCGCTTTTACTATCAGTCTTCTTATAGCACTGTCTGTGACATCTTCAGTAGTCAAATTGATCGGCCTGAGATGAAGCCTCGTCAATTTCTGTATATAGGATATATAATCAGAAGGCAATTTAAGTCTCAGTATAATATCACGTATCATCCTTGCCCCCAAAACATCGTGGCCGTAAAAGGTCCATCCGGTCCCTTCAATAAATTTCTTTGTAGCCGGTTTGGCTATATCATGATAAAGGGCAGCTAACCTGAGCTCAGTTTTATCAGAAACTTCTGCAACATTATCTATTACTTTAATCGTGTGAAACCAGACATCCTTATGATGGTGAGTACCCCTTTGATCAACACCTATGAGTCTCTGGAGGTTCGGGAATAAAATTTCGAGAAGACAGGTTTTTCTAAGCAATTCAAGGCCAACGGAAGGAGTATCAGCATTTATGATTTTCAGAAATTCATCAGTGATCCTCTCCTGAGAAACGATTTTGATCCTATCCCGGTTGGATTTAATGGCATTAAAGATTGTCTTATCAAGATCAAAGCCTAATAATGTAACAAATCTTATTGCCCTGATCATTCTCAAAGGATCATCGGTAAAAGTCTTTTCCGGATCAAGCGGAGTTCTGATGATACTGTTTTCAATATCCTCCAGCCCGTTGAATTTATCCAGAATTTCACCGGGACCGCTGCTTGTTAATTTCTGTGTCAGTGTATTTATAGTAAAATCTCTTCTCTCAAGATCAGTATACAGGTCTCCTTTGGTGACTGTCGGTTTGCGGGAA
>JBHPLC010000163.1:0-3282 GCA_042564455.1 Candidatus Zhuqueibacterota bacterium
TGGTATTTGAGCGGCTGAAGTGTATTTTAATGAGAATGGTTCAGGAATGAATAGACAGGGTGTACTGCAAGAAGATACTCCCCTGGTTCGATTCTCACACGCTCCCGCAAATTTTGAACGCCTCGAATTGGGGCGTTTTTTTATGCTCTGTTTGCAACTTATCCTTGTTAAAATTAGTATAATGTTGTATAATTACAGGAAATAAATGTTTTATTTTCTGTACTATTTATTCTACTGGATAATTGAGGTTTGTACCAATGAAAGTTAAGAGTGTTGTAGTGTTGTTGGTCTGTCTTATACCTGTGATGGTAATGGGGCAGGATAAGACATATACTGTTGAAGTTAAAGACGGTGTACGGTACGTGTATAACGAGAAGCCATTGTGGGGTGATGAACCGAAGATAAGACTTGTTCTCGTCGGGCATCTTGGAGAATTTGACAGTGACGACGAAAATTTCATGTTCTACAATCCGTCAGACATTGCGGGCGATACAGAGGGCAATCTCTATGTCCTTGATGCGGGCACTTGCCGTGTACAGAAATTCGATAAAAAAGGGCGCTATTTAGACACTTTTGGCAGAGAGGGAGAAGGGCCTGCAGAGTTTGTCTATTTCGAATCCGATAATAAGTACATCGATATCGATTTAAATGGAAATATATACGTTTCCGAACCCTATAGAAGTATCATTCAGGTGCTGACTCCCAAAGGTAAATGGATGAGAACGGTACGAATCGTCTCATCAGGGTTGAGACATTACGTACTAAGTACAGGAGAAATTCTGATAATGAATCCAAACCTTAACGGAGGCAGGGGATTAAGCAAAGGGAACGTACCGCTTCTCAGAATATTGGATGAAGAGGGAAAAACAAAACGTGAAATCGGTCAGGGAATATATTTTACTAAATTCCCGGAAAGCACCGGAGGAAACAGGCTTCTTATTTCAACCGATAAAGACGATTATATATATACATCATTTCTTTTTCAGAATAGAATTGAAAAATATGCGATTGACGGAAAACATGTATTTACTGCCGAGCGCCCCTTACCTTCCGAGAGGCTTACCAGCAAGGATCCTGATCTATACGCGACCATAACCCAAGGGATCGGAGTCGATGATAAAGGAAGAATTTGTGTAATAAGTAAAAAAAGGTATACCAGGAGAGAAGAATCACTCACTCCAAATGCAAAATATGACGATAACGGGAGACTAATTAGAACTGCAGATGAAATACTTGAGAGCATGAAAAGAAAATGGCCTGATCTTTCGGTTTTATTAACAGAAACGGATATGTATGTACTTGAACTTTTCACCAGTGAGGGAATATTACTATATAAGTTTCCTCTTACTCATTTCTGTGACGGATTGAGAATAATTGACAATAGGATATACATACTTGACAAAAACCGTACTATGCAGTTTTATATTTACGAAATAATTGAAAACTGATAATTCTTGTGGAGTAGTTATGAGTAGAAGACATTCAATAGTTTAGGAACAAATAATTACTTATTTATTCGGTCTTGTTATCTGCTATCCAGTCGGAACCGTCCGTTCACGACTCCACAACGGCAGGAAAAAAATGTTTAGAACATTTAACCAGAATATTTAGTAATAATAAATACCGCATTGAACCATCAGTGTATGGGAAGTGAGTGAGGTCTATGGCAAGTAATTGGGAGAATACATGTTTTATAGAATTTTAATTTTAATGTTATCAGCTGTTTTGTGTTTTTGCAGCCCAAAAAGTGAAACTTCAACGTCCGATACTACTCCCCCGCTTGAGAATGTGCTAATCCTGGACGCAGGCTTTGAACTGAATAGAGATATGAAGCAGGGCTCTTTCATCCTGCATGAACCCTTAGATATTGCCGTTAATGCCAATGGCGAAATTATTATTCCAGACGGTGAGATTTTAAAAATCCATGACAGTGCAGGCACATATAAAACTATTCTGGATTTTAAGACCAGTGATTTAAGTGAAAGTCCTCCCTTCGGAGGGTATAACTCTCGGATGTTCCTCCCAGAAGCATACCGGATCACTGTCGGACCGTTGGGATTCATTTGCGTTTCGGGTTCTAATATCATGGTGGATATGCCAGCCAGTTGGCACAACCTGATAAGCCCGGATTATTACCATCTGACCTACGAAAGTATTACTGAAAAGAATAACTTACAAAAGGCGCTGGAAAGTCTCGGATTTAAATCTGCCTATACTAAAATCCGGAAAATAATCGCCATTAGTGATGTAGAATTCGTTTACCACATTGATGCTGTAAAACTGCTGAACAATGTGAACATATTGGTGTACGATATTCTGGTTTATGAGGCAAATACTAAAATTCAGATTCTGTATCAAAACAAAAAAACCGGATTACTCGCAACGAGAAATAGATATTTTATTACTGATGCGCTGGGTACACTTCATTTTGAAACGCCTGACAGAAATACAATTGTCTATTCTCATGCCGCCTACGACACACAGACCGAAAATTCCGTTAATAAGTATATCCTGCATAATTTTGATACGGAAACGATGCAGACTAAGAAGATTATAAAGGATTATCAACCGGTCGATAACCGTTCCTCCAGAATTCGTGATATCCCATTGTCGGATTTTGAAAATGTGTCTTTGACTGAAGACGATTCACTGACTATTACAAACCTTCGTGACCAGAGATACAGGCCTCCGATTGCAAGGATCATCGCTGATGGCAGAACTCTTTTTGTTTTAACCTGGACGTCGAGAAACGACCGCAAAGAATACCTCGCGGATGTTTTTGACATTGCTGATGGTGAATATATTGCTTCCGTCTGGCTGCCCGGATGGATGATACATACTTTATCACGCCGGAGAAGCTCGACTATCAGAAACGGTTTCGCATGGTTTCTGGAGAATAATCCTATGGAGTCGCCCCAAGTCCAAAAATACCGCATCGATCCATCAGTCTACGGAAAGTGAGGGTAGCACCAATGAAAGTTAGAAGTGTTGTAGTGTTGTTATTAATTGTAGTATTGCTCTTTTCATGTGGTAGCGATAAAACAGTTGAATATGCTGTTGAAAGTAATGTAATTGAGAAAGCATTTACCTTAGAACTTGAATTCGGTGTGGATAATTTGCCGGATGAGTTTTTAATTGTAAGGCCGCAAGGTATAGCATTAACAAATTCCGGAGATATTATTGTTTTAGATGAATCACGTCTGAAAGTGTTTGACAATAATGGCAATCCTAAGTTAATATTCGGCAGACAGGGACAGGGACCAGGGGAATTTGAAAGTCCTC
>JBHPLC010000164.1:0-3249 GCA_042564455.1 Candidatus Zhuqueibacterota bacterium
ATGGGAAAAGATCAATATAAAGCTGAGTTCCTGGTTTTAGCGAAAACCATTCTGTTATCCCGCGGCTGATGACTTTTATCCTGTCTCCCACAACCTCTGATATGGTTTCCGACCTTATTTGAGGAGATTTTGCAGAAATTGAGCTTAGTCTTCCTTCACTATCAACCTTCAGATCAAACACCATTTTTGTTCTCCGATACTTATAAAACCATTGCCGGTAAAACTCCCATCCGTTTTCCACGCGAAAGACATTTCCCCAAAATTTGTATCATTTACTATAAACGTGAAATTCCCTGTATCATTAAGTACGTTTAACGGGGTTAACAGCTGACTTGACTGCCTAATGCAGGAAATACCGGTCAATACTAATGCAATAACGGATATATTTAAAAAATTAGTAAACCTGAAAAGTCTCTTCCGCAGACAAAAAATTGCTGCAAATATTCCTCTTGTTTTCATTGTGTTCTCCTTCACTATCCGGGACTAACCCATCCAGAAGCCTTTCCGGTGGCTTAAGCCGAGTGTTTTTTTGCACATGGAACAAAAATATACATACCTTTTGCCCAAAGTAGAACGGATCTCTCTAAAAAATACCTTTGTCAAATCTTTTGAGCAGTGGGGACATAAAGGCAGAACATCATTTCTCTCTTCAGACTCAATCATAATCTCCTCCTAAGAATTTATTGGGTTTCATATCACTGTTATCTTCTTTGTCTGGCTGCTCATTGTCAGGAACGTATTCCAGTATTTCACCGGGCTGGCAGTCCATTTCCCTGCAGATCGCATTTAAGGTCGAAAACCTGACTGCCCGCACCTTGCTCTGTTTTAGTATAGAAAGATTCGCAATAGTAACACCGACTCTTTCGGATAACTCTGTCAGTGACATTTTCCGTTTGACCAGCAGGAGGTCAAGATTTACGACTATGCTCATATTAACCTCCTTTATACTGTTAGTTTCTGGTCTTGTTGAAGATCTTCGAAATCAGTTTTAATCCGAACACCGTGTTTAAATATTTCTGAAATTACCAGTATCACCATTCCTGTAAACAGGACCGGAATAATACTCTCTGACCATAACTGAACCGTGACCGGCTTATCGAGGATAGTGAATTTATCCTGAATAACACCAATGTCGATTATCCAGAGTAAAAATACTATTAGCGGAACAGCAGCTATAATCGCAAAGCCGATCCTGCGCAACCTAAAAACAGTCTCACTAATAAATGGAGATCTTTGCTTAAATAAGGCAAATACTCGGCTTAGATTAAACAAAATGAACAGAAAAACTGCATACCATATCATCCGAATCATATAATACAATATGAGATAAATGCTATTTGATGTACGGAACCGGAGTTTGGTTGCGGTGTTCCTGACATTATATTTATAATTTGCCGGATCACTGGATTTAAGAAATGGCTGACTGATAGACCTGACATCAACATCTCCAAACAATATACCTAAAACATCGATGTCCAGAGCGCTAACTTTACATGGTACTTCAATATAGGCCTCATCTACTTCAGCTTCCGGATTAATAATAGCATAGACATAGAAACCGGTCTCTATAACTATTGCCAGGATCATACCGATCATAGCAATATCCAAAAACACTTTAAGAATATTTGGAATGTTTAGTTTACTCATTTTATGATCCTTTTGTGTTAATAAGTACAAATTATTTTGTATAATAGAAATTTTTCCGGTAATCTAATTACCATACTCTATCACTGAAATACGGCATTCCCTGCATATAAAACCTTTGCTTGTTTTCCCATGTCTGAAACGTGACGGAATTACTGTTACAGCACCAGCAAATTTTGAAAACCGGAATGATCCCGGATCTTCAGGCAGCCAGTCCAGCCTTGCAAGCCAGCATGCGAAAGGCTGTGTCGGCATAAAAATAGCGGCCGCACCTGAAAGCATCTCATTATTACACTTAGGACAATTCATATCACCCTTCTATACAAAAAATCTTCACATTTGTATTATTATACGAACAATATGCAAAAAAGTTCATTGAAAAGCAATAATATATTATTGATTAACAATAACACATTGTTGATAAGTAATAATATTTGAGAGATGTGAAGCTGGTTTTTTCTATTAAATGGTTATTCCTGCGGAAGCATGAATCTATACTATATTGATATTACAGATCTTCTGTAAGTAGAACAGACATTCCTCGGTACGCTTTACATCGCCATTAGTGTGGCGGGCAGGCGACCTGTCTGTCAGAATCGATTGTTTTCTATAATTATATTTAACTATTACTACAATACTCATTAAAATGGTAATATTTTAAAATAATATAAAATGCAGCTCCGAATATTCTTTAATCAAAGCCGCATTAATGATATTTAAATGAATGTAGTCGTTGACTACTCGTACCGAATCGCATCGATCGGATTCGAGCGGGCGGATCTTAATATCTGGTAGAGAATAGTAAATACTGCGATTAATACTGACAGGACTCCTGCAAGTATAAATGTCAATTTACCCATGCTGGTCTTATACGCATATACCTGAAGAAGTTCGTTCATCAATAACCAGGCGATCGGCCACGCAAGTATATTAGCTATAAATACCCATTTGGTAAATTCCCGTGTAAACAATAGTGCTATCCCGGAGGTGGAAGCGCCTAAAACTTTTCTTATACCGATCTCTTTCGTTCTCTGTTCTGTAGTGTAAGAAGCTAAACCGAACAACCCAAGACAGGAGATGAAAATGGCAAAAAATGTCATATATCTGAAAATCTTTCCGACTGCCCGATCACCGGCATACATATCCGCAAGATTATCCTCCAGAAATGTAGGTTCAAAAGCCAGTCCGCCTGAATGGGTATCCCAGATATTTTCTATCTGACCCATGGTTTCTTCAATATTTTCCGGTTTGATTGAAACCAAGATCTGGTTCACATTATTAGGATCGTACATAAGGATCAATGGATCAATATTAGTATGTATTGATCTGTAATGGTAGTTTTTCACTACACCGATGATATTCGGCCTGAAATCTCCACGGCCGAGCCACTTCCCTAAAGGTGAATCCATATTCATTACAGTTGCGGCCGTTTCGTTTACCATTATTGCTGCTTCTGCATCAGTTGGAAATTCTGGAGAAAAACTTCTTCCTTCAACAATCTCAATACCAAGTGTCTTGAAATAATCGATATCCACATAAACAGCCCGCATAAGAATATCAGTGTTCTCTTCTTTTCCCTCCCATTCCCATAAACTGTTTGAAAAG
>JBHPLC010000165.1:0-3236 GCA_042564455.1 Candidatus Zhuqueibacterota bacterium
AAATATAAAATAGTATAAGAATTGTATAATCATACAATTCCATCAAAAGGATATTCATATGTCCCCATCACTGCTTCCACCTTTATGTAAGCAATCCGAAAAAATTGCACGGGGAGATCAAGACCTATCTCAGAGTCTCATTTTCCAATTTCTCCTCTAAAACGCCATTCAAACATCCGTCTCACTCCAAAGAGCAACCTTTCCAACCTTAGTAAAGACTCAGTGTACTATCAATGAGCCATGTAGGTCTTCAGAATCATTTGCACATTATTGACTAATAATTAAGAGATAGTTTCGGTATATCCAAGTGTTTTCTTTTTCCCCCTCCATTTAAATTGTATTCTTTCCTGAGTTTCAAGGTTTTCTGCTTTATAATTTCTCTCATTGAGTTGATTTTTTCATCTCTACCATAGTATACATCAGCAGGAGTAAGGTTATTCAGCGATTCATGGTAGCGGTCGTGATTGTAAAAACCCACGAACTGATCAATCTCTTGTATTAATGCCCCCGGCAGATAATAATTATCCAGACAGATGACGTTCTTCAATGTCCGGTGGTAGCGTTCGATCTTCCCCTGTGTCTGCGGGTGGAACGGAGCTCCGCGGACATGCTTCATTCCTTTATCCTCAAGATATTTTTTGAGCTCCAGCGACAGATAGCACGGACCGTTATCAGACAGAAGCCGCGGCCTGTGCCGGACGTAAACCTTGTCAATACGTGTCTTTTTCACTGCCATGTCCAGCGTCTCTTTTACATCGCCAGCTGACATTGTACTGAACAGTTTCCAGGCAATGATATACCGTGAGTAATCGTCCATTACTGTCGAGAGGTAATACCAGCCCCACCCGGTCACCCTAAAGTACGAGAAGTCAGTCTGCCATAGCTCATTCACCTGCCTGGTTGGATGCTTGAACTTGTCACGGGCTGATAGTACGATGTATGCAGGGCTCGTCACAAGATCGTATGTCTTAAGGATACGGTAAACGCTCGATTCAGAGATGTAATACTCCTGGGTATCAGTAATGTGCCATGCAAGTTCGCGGGGCGACTTTTCCGGATGCTCTAACGCTATATCAACCACTTGTTTTTTTATCGGTTCAGGAATGCTGTTCCAGAACCGTTTTGGGCCTGGCTGTTTGTCTGCTAAGCCGTCGTAACCGTCCTCATGATACCGTCTGTACCAAGTGTAAAAGGTGCTTCGGCTGATGTCCAGTTCTGCAAGTGTCCGTTTCACCGGAAGCACTGAATTCTCGACCAGACGAATCGTTTCCATCTTCTCTGTCTGAGTATATCGCATTGACCGACCAATCCTTATTCCAAGCCACGTAAGCTTTTTTTAAGCACACGGTTCTTTAGCGACAATTCGGCAACAAGCTGCTTGAGCTGATCATTTTCGCTTTTCAGACCTGTAACTTCGGAACTGTTTGCCTCGCGGACAGTGTCTCCCTGAAGACGTCTCTTGCCAGCTTCAAGGAAGTCTTTGCTCCATCGGTAGTACAGGTTTGGGCTGATACCTTCACGGCGACAGATCTCAGCTATGCTCTCTTCTCTGCCCAACCCTTCAAGAACTATTCTTATTTTCTCCTCTGAAGAGTATTTCTTACGGGTTCTGCGTTTGATCTCACGGACTTTTGATTCAGAATTGCCTTTCGGACACATATAACCTCCAGTATTAGACAGTTATTAAAGTATACTAAGAGGTACTCCTCTTAGCAAGTAATTATCTGATTAACTCCAATAAGTCCAAGACTTATCTACGTCAATCAGAATGCCAAACTGTCTCTTAACTTTAGTACGCTATTTGTCCAACAGATTCTGAACCGCTACAAATGAGCCATTAATAAACCTTCAATGAGGACATAGTGAGCTATCAATGAAGGTATAGTACACACTTAATGATCTACCAATGACGACTTAATGACCACTCAATACCCATCTAATACAGACTTAATACCGTTTTAAGCTCGGAAACTCCTTTCTAAGCACAATTTAACCTAAAGAATAGAACCTGGTCGGCTCTACTCCCCTTCAAACCGGTTAAAAGCCTCTTCTGCATCTTCATCCATTACCTGGGCATATACGGTGGTGGTATTTACAGAGGCGTGCCCGAGCTGTTGCTGTACTAAACGAAGATTGTTTTTCGAAATTTTATATAGGTGACATGCGTGGTAATGACGCATTGAATGGAATGAATGATGTGAAGGCAATTCTGCTCTCTTTGCCCATTTTTTGAAGATCTTCTGGAGTGCTGAACGAGTGAGTTTTTCGCCTCGAGATGAGCAGAATAGAAATTGGGATGATGGCTCCTGAGACTCAAGATATTTCTTAAGATGAGTCTTCGTCTTCGGCCCGAATCGGACTACGCGTCTTTTCCCTCCTTTTCCACTTTCTACTACAAGTGACGATTCGTTATAATTAAGAAACAGGTTGGATACTTTTAGATCTGAAACTTCCTGAACACGCAGACCAGTGTTTAACGTCAGGTCAATAATCATCCAATCTCTTACTGCAATCCAATACCCTCTTCTTTCCGCAAGATCGGAAGCATCCGAGCAGACTTTCGTAAGGCGCTTTACTTCTTCCTCGTTAAGATACTTATCCGGAGTCAATGTCCATTGCATATTTACCTCGTAATGAAAGTTTAAAGTGGTTTCTAATTAGGTACCATCTGAGACACTCTAAGCCCCCGACTAATAGCGTGGCAAGATCCACGGTCGATGAGTAAAGTTAAAATTTATCTAAGGAAAAACGGGTACCTGTTACAATGGTTTTCGGGATCTGATATTTTTTTGTTGGGATTTTTGAAAGCTATTAGGTGGCGAGGTTGTTATGTGTTTCTGCTATATTAAAAGTCAAGACTATTTCATCTCTTTTCTAATTATTGCAGATCTACTTTAAATTCTTATACCAATTTATATTACTTTACTACACCGATTACATAGGGTTTTTCGTCAAGTCTATTCCGGCATATAAAGTCTGCCCTTCCCAATTATTCAGAATATGTTTCATCGTGTATTCCTTCCTTTTGTTTACTGTTAGATGAAATATACTCAAATATGAAATCAGCTGCCTGCTTTAAACATAACGACTTATACCAATTTCGGGAGTATTTAGAAGAAAGACACTTGGTCGGTAGATATAAATAATACCTAAGAGGATAAGTGTTCAAGCATAGCGCTTATCCTATTACTTCTCATAGCTCATTAATTATTTCATTTACTTTTTATCATAGATGG
>JBHPLC010000166.1:0-3232 GCA_042564455.1 Candidatus Zhuqueibacterota bacterium
GCTGGGCTTTCTATCAAAGTTATAGAAATAAATCTCTGAAAAGTGACAGATTGGTCAGGCTTAGAGGAGATTGTACCGATACCGGTTTGCTTAAACGCTGTCTTGAGGAATACAAACCAGATTATATAATTCATTTAGCGGCATTAACTATTGCAAGTGTTTCAAACGACTTCCCAACCGAAGCAAAAGTAAATATCTTTGACAGTACAGTCTCCATTCTGGATGTGCTGAAGGATGTATCTTTTAAATTTCAAAGGCTTATTTACACTTCCTCATCAATGATCTATGGGAATTTCCTTAGAGACAGTAATGGGGATATTATTCCTGCAACAGAAGATCAGCCGTGCAACCCGATTGATCTTTATGGTGCAATGAAGCTGGGCGGTGAACACGTTGTGAGAGCATATTTTCACAGGTTCAAAATTCCATATACAATTATAAGGCCATCCGCTGTTTATGGACCTACTGACTGCAACAGAAGAGTTACAGAAATATTTTTAACCAACGCCATTAAGGGCAAAGATTTGGTTTTGGATAATGGCGGGAAGCATCAACTTGATTTCACATATGTTGAGGATCTGGTAATGGGATATATTCTTGCCGTAGAAACTGAAAAGGCTGCTGGAGAAGCGTTTAACATTACCCGGGGTGAAGGAAGATCGATACTGGAGCTGGCTGAAGTTGTTGCAAAATATGGAAAAGACGTAAAAATCGTGAACAGTGATGTCGTACCTTACCGTCCGAACAGGGGAACTTTGGATATTTCTAAAGCCCGAAAAATACTTGGCTATTCTCCCAGATTCAGCCTGGAAGAAGGTATGGAAAAATATTACAATTTTATCAATGAGTTCGAAATTGAGGGTTTGAGCAATATCAAATAGGATAATTCATTAATGATGAAATTATGTATAATTGGTTCCGGTTCACAGGCAAGATATGTAATAGAAAATATCAGACATTCCGACAATTATCATTTAGAAGGCCTTGTAGACATTGAAAAAAGAGAAAATGTCGGGAATGTTGTTAACGGAGCTAAAATTATCTGCATTCTGGATGATATTGACAAATATTTTTCACCATCCGAAGTTTATTTAGTAATTGCCTATGGCAATAATCAGAAAAAACAGGAAATTGCTTTATCCCTTGAAAAATCAAATTACCGGTTTGCTACAATTGTAAATAAAACTGCATACATATCCTCCAATGTTGAAATTGGTAAAGACTGCATAATTAATGCTAATGTCACTATTATGCCGAATACGAAAATTGGGGACCATGTAATAATTCATTCGGGATGCGTCATCGAGCATGATAACATAATTGATGATTTTGCCAATATCGCCCCCGGTGTTATAACTGCTGGTAATGTGAAGATCGGGAAAGGGAGCTATATTTACACAGGCACTTCAATTATTCCAAAAACAAAGATCGGCAACTGGGCGGTTGTTGGTGCAGGATCTGTTGTATTAAAGAATGTTGCGGATAATGACGTTGTTGCGGGTGTACCGGCAGTCTCAATAAAACAAAATGAAAGTAAAAAATGAGTGGAATCGAATCTGTTCCCTACTTCAATATAGATAAGATATATAAAGATCATAAAGAAGAAATTCTTGCATCTATTGATAAAGTATTTTCTCACGGTCAGGTTTTGATGGGAAAAGAAATTGATGAATTTGAAGAGAAAATGGCGTTAAGGTGTGACAGAAAATATGCAGTTGCCTTATCAAGCTGTACCGATGCATTATATTTCTCATTGATTGCCGCAGGAGTAAGTAAGGGTGATGAAGTTCTGGTTACTTCGTTTTCTTTTATTGCCTCCGTCACTCCTATTCTGATGGTTGGCGCCATCCCGGTTTTTGTCGATATTGATCGTGATAATTTTATGATGGATTATTCGGATCTTCAAAACAAAATTACATCAAAAACAAAATCAATTATTGCAGTTCACCTATTTGGCCAATGCCTTGACATAGAAAAGCTTGAGAATATTGCCGGGAATGCCAACTTGATTTTGATCGAAGATGCAGCCCAGTCATTCTGCAGTTCTTTTAACGAGAGAAAAGCCGGAAGTATGGGAATTTGCAGTTGTATTAGTTTTGATCCGACAAAAGTGATGGGCGCTTTTGGAAACGGCGGGATTGCTTTAACAAATGATAAACATATTTATAATGAACTGAAAATGATCAGGTATCACGGCAAGAATTTTGATACAGGAGAACATGAGAGGATTGGTCATAACAGCAGGATCGCCACATCACAGGCGGCTTTGTTAAATTTACAATTAAACTGGATTGATGACTGGATAATCTCACGAAGAAATATTGCCCGAAAATATTCCGAAATGTTAGGCGATATAAGTGAAATAGAACTTCCGGCGGTTAATTCTGAAAGCAACCATATATTTCATAAATTCGTTATTAAAGCAGACAGAAGAGATGAGTTGAAAGTATTTCTCTCCGAGAACAATGTAAAAACAATGATCCATTACGGAAAACCAATTTATGAAAACGTTCTATTCAACGAATATGACTACATAGCTGAAAATATAAATACGGTTGGCAAAGTTACAGGCAATGTTATTTCATTGCCTATTTATCCTGAACTGACAACAGATGAAATCAATTTTGTTTGTGACCATATCAGAAAGTTTTATACAAAATAGCCCTTTTCGGCACTAAAAATGACATCTCAAAACAAGGAATATTATGGATGTAAGCGTTGTAATTCCGGTATATAATGAGGAACTTGCAGTACGTGAAACAATTCTTGAAATTATTGATGCCCTGAAAAAAACCAACAAAACTTATGAAATCATCATTGTTGATGATAATTCATCTGATGCAAGTATGGAAAAAATCAAAGATCTCGATATAAAGATCATAAAGCACAAAATGAACTTGGGCGGCGGCGCAGCGAGAGTTACCGGAATGAAATATGCAGAAGGCAAAATAATTCTCCAAACCGATGCAGACGGAACCTATCCCTGCGATAAAATCCCCGAGATACTTGAAGCTATGGAAACAGCAGATATGGCAGTTGGCGCAAGAAAATACGAAAAAGCCAAAGGCTTCCGGCCTCTGAGAATTTTAGTTAAATGGTTCATAAAAAGATTTGCCTCCTATCTTGCCGGGGAAAAAATTCCGGATTTAAATACAGGTTTTCGTGCTTACAGAAGAGATATCGCTTTGCAGTATGTTTATTTATACCCAAATTCTCATTCAATTATGAGTAC
>JBHPLC010000167.1:0-3213 GCA_042564455.1 Candidatus Zhuqueibacterota bacterium
TTTCCTGCCGGTCTCCTTTATATCCAGAGCAAAATCCTCGACCTCATTGATAGTAAGTGTATCCTTAAGTTCGTTCCACAATGGTTCAAAATCGGTTTTTAGTTTTTCCAGTAATTCAGGCAGTTTCTCAGGTGATCCGGAAGTTACTTCAGCTTCTATCTCAGCACCTTCAACTTGCTCCATTTCCGGCATTTCAGTATCACCTGTTGAATACTTCAGGAATCTTATCAATTCCCGAACTATATCAGTTTTACTGACTGGTTTTTTCAGATATCCGTCACAAATATCCTTTACATTATCCTCATCCTTCATCATGACGGAGGCAGTTATAGCTACTATGGGAATGTTTTTCAGTTCAGGATCATTTTTCAGTATCTTGGTAGCTTCATAACCATTCATTACCGGCATTTTCATGTCTGCAAGGACAATATCAGGTTTGTGCTGACCGGTAAGTTCCACCATCTCTTTCCCATTTTCTGCTTCGATCATGTCGAAACCAAAAGGACCAAGATACCCCATTACCAGTTTTCTGTTTGTTTCAACATCATCTACAACAAGAATTGTCGATTTCGCAAACTTAATGTTTTCAATATCAATACTGGAATCCGTTATTGTTTCTTCTTCAACTACAGATGCAACATCGACTTTTTTAAAGTGGACATTAAATGAGCTCCCCTTACCCAGTTCACCTGTAACGTTTACTTCTCCGTTCATCATCGTTATCAGTTTTTTTGTAATTGCCAGACCCAATCCCGTACCTCCGAATTTTGCAGTGCTCTGTCCCTTTGTCTGTTCAAATGCTTCGAACACCTTATCTTTCTGATCATCAGGTATCCCTATTCCTGTGTCTTCAACTGACACATACAGGTCGGGACTGCTCGCATCACCGTTCTCTGAATTTGCGTAAGCCTTTATCTTCACATGACCTGAATCGGTGAATTTAACAGCATTTCCAATCAGGTTGATCAATATCTGCCTCAGACGGTTTTCGTCCAGTATAAGCGCTTTCGGGATCTCCGGGTCAGCTTCTATTATAAAATCTATCTCTTTTTCCTGTACTTTATGCGAGAACATCTGTTTCATATCGTCAAACACCGATACGACATCTACAACTGTATATTCAAATTCCAGTTTTCCTGCCTCAACCTTTGACAGATCAAGTATATCATTTATCAGGGTTAAAAGTGATTTTCCGCTTGACCTGATCGATTTCAGGTATTCTCTCTGCTGTTTATCTTTGATCAGAGTATTAAGTATCTCGGCAAATCCAAGCACGGCATTCATCGGAGTACGTATATCATGCGACATATTTGCAAGGAACACACTCTTTGCCTGGTTCGCCTGCTCTGCTGCCAGTTTAGCAAACTTTAGTTGTTCCTCCGCCCTGTCCCTCATAAGTGCCATTGCAATATTATTAGAGATTGCCGGCAAGGATTCCAGATAATAATCACTGATCTCATTTTTGAAGAACATAGCAAGTACACCGACATTTTTACCTTCAACCAGCATGGGGAATCCGCTGAATGCAACCAGCCCGTTCTTCCTTGCCCATTCCTTTTCATCAAGAAGAGGATCCTCAATTACATTTAAATTTATATAAGGTTTCTTAGACGCTGCGATCTTGCCGATCTTTTTCTTTCCGATCTTTACTGTCTTTCGTGTACCGTCTATATGAGTATAAAGACCGGCGCTGGACTGCAGGTTCAATAATCTTTCGTCTTCGTCCACTGTCCAGATTCTCGCAAATGCAGCATCCAGATTCTTGACAAACGCCTCACTGCATATTTGAAGTTTTTCCTTTATCAATTTATCCAGAATGAGTGTATCACCGATCTCGGCTGACAGTTTCGATATATTTTCTTTCTCCTTTTTCTCGGTAATGTCTCTCAATGAAGCCAGGATCAATGCCCCCTCTTCCAGTTCAATTGAACTCAGGCTGATATCAACAGGAAGCAATTCCCCGTTCTTGCACTGTGCAGTTAATTCAAGGGTTACTCCCTTTGCTCTCAGTTCAGGGTCGTTTATATATTTATTGCGAAATCCGACATGTTTTTTTCTGATCTTTTCTGGTACAAGAGCCTCTATTTTTTGGCCGAGGAGTCCACCACGTTCATAGCCGAGCATCTTCTCAACCTGACTGTTTACTTTTAAGATCTTAGCAGAATCATCGATTATTACCATTCCGTCCGGTGCAAATTCCAGAATGTCATTTGCTTTCTTTTCACTCTCTTTTAATTTCGATTCAGCTTTCTTGCGTTCGGTAATATCTCTTGAAAAGGCTACTATCCGCCCGCTTCCTTCAAACTCAATATACTGCGCAGTTATTTCAACCGGAAAAATTAATCCGTCTTTTCTTTTATGCCTGGATTCAAACGTCAGGATCTCACCGTTTTTCAGCTTCTTTACAAGCTCTTTCCAGACCTTTTTTGTAACAAAAGGATCTATATCCGGAATCTTCATATTCAACATTTCATTCTTTTTATATCCAAGACTCTTGTAGGCAACCCTGTTAATATACACTAATTCTGCAGTTTTGGAATGCAGCCACCAGACCGCATCTCCCGCATTATCAACAGCATATTGGGTAAGCTGAAGTTTTTCCATCGCACTCTTCAGCTCATCCGTCCTTTCTTCAACCATTTTTTCAAGGTTTTCCTGATAATCGCGGACCTTTTTTTCAGCATTTTCCCTTTCAGTCTCCTTTACCTGTATCTGATAAAGCATATCATTGAAACCGTCAAATAAATTTCCTATTTCATCTGAAGACATCTTTTCAGCCCGAATTGTATAATCACCTGTCTCTGTTACATTTTTCGTTGTATTTAGCAATTTTAAGATTGGCGTGGAAATAGATTTTTGTGTCCTTAAAGCAAGAATAAAAGCGAAAACAATACCTATGATTATTGCTGCAAGCAATATTAGACCATTGTTTAACAGGCTGTCATAAAAGAGCGACATATCAGCTCTTATCATGATATTTCCCAGAAGAATATCATGACTTTTTATTTCTCTGGTAAGGATCAAGAATCCGTTAATTTCCTGAAAGGTGTCTCCTTCTAAATAGGGGAAATCATAATCTTCCATTCCAGAAATGCTGTAATTTGCAAATAATTCCCGGTTGGGATCAAACATCCATGCATTTACTATATTATCCTGGGTATTCAATGAACTTAAGAGACTCTCAGCAGCATCATTATCAAAAAACTCTAAAGT
>JBHPLC010000168.1:0-3125 GCA_042564455.1 Candidatus Zhuqueibacterota bacterium
CGTTCCAATATCGAAAATGCTGCAGGTTTTGAAATAGAACACTTTATTTACAGGTATGGAATTCGTCTTATTCATAAGGATCTATAATTAATATTGTCACAGATAACAATTCACTTTCACTCTGTCTTGATAAATGAATACAACATCTATTAATACTTCACTTTTTGAAAACTACTTTGGAATAAAACTCGAAAATATCGATAATGTAACTGAAAACACTCTGAATCTTATCGATTATATCTTATTCGAGAAATATTTACCGGATACTGTTCCGATATTCTCAAGAATCCCGTTTTTTCACCCTTATATTATCCCTGCCAGAATAAGAATGGCTGTTTTAAAGAAGACCATAGTCGACAAAAAAGCAGATCCGGACTCAAATGACTTCCCAAATGCATATTTTGATTTTTCAGTAGACTGCCTTCTCAATTACCTGAAAGATAAATATGCTAAGAATATCCCAACAGTTCCTTTCTGGCCTGAAAACAAAGAATATGTAATTACTCTGTCACATGATGTGGACAGTGATTTTATCTTCAGGAACAGAACAGTACTCGATTCTTTTCTTGATATCGAAGAAAAGAACGGTTTCAGATCAGCATGGTATTTCCTGTCAAACAGATACAAAATCGACAGAAAGATTATCGGTGAACTTATTGAAAGGGGGCATGAGATAGGTTTTCACGGTGATACACATGATTACCGGCTGCCTTATCTGAAAGAAAAGAAAATGAGGAGAAGACTGGATAAATGCAAATCTTTTCTCAATACATATAAGGTCTGCGGAGGAAGGTCTCCAAATTTTCTCAGAACTCCGTTATATCTGCAAGTCTTGCAGGATTATCTTGAATATGATACTTCATTTCATGATTCAACACGCGATGGATTGACCGGGTTTAATGAAGGCTGCTGCACTTGCCTGCCCTTTTTTATAAACAATTTATTAGAGATCCCGACAACAATACCTGAAGAATTTTTACTGCTGATGAGGAACTTAAAACCTGACGATGTAGTAAAACTCCAGCTGAAAAAAGCCCATGCTGTAAAAAAGATAAATGGAATTGCACATGTCCTTACACATCCGGAACCATTTATCAGTGCGAATGATACCGCACTTAGTGTTTATGATGATTTTCTAAAGAATTTTCGCAGTTCTGATGAGGTCTGGAAAGCACTCCCGATGGATATTAATTCACATTGGAGAAAAAGAGCCGGCCTTTAATAATTAATAACAACCATCATCTGCTCACCTGTTTTTTCTCAGATCATCAACAAATTCCAATATACTATCCTTGATATAGACAAGTTCTTTTTTGCTAAGATCTGGGAAAATAGGTATATAAAAGGTATGCTTTGATACTAAGCAGGATCCGGGAAAATCTCTATCCGCCAGGTTTTGACTGCTAAAATATGGTTCTTGGTGAAGCGGTGTAATTCCGAATCTGCACGAAATATTCTTTTCGCTTAATTTTTCCAGGATATCCTTCGGTGTAAACTTTGCTATGCTGTTTATTTTCAGCGGGTATGAAGAATAAACATGATAACAATTCTCTGGTACAAAAGGAATTTCCAACTCTTCGATGTCTTTAAATGCATTATTATAAAAAACCGCCTGTTCACGTCTTTTATTGATAAATGTATCCAGTTTGCTCATCTGAATAAGACCTATTGCCGCCTGAATATCTGTAAATCTGTAGTTATAACCGTTAACAAAATACTGCTGCACAATTGTACCTTTCGCTTTATGCCTTTCCATATCAGAAACTGACGCTCCGTGAGATCTTAATTCCCTTGCACGGTCTGCTAATTCTTTATTGTCAGTAACAATAATACCGCCCTCACCTGTAGTGATCATTTTTCTCGGGTGAAAACTGAAAGCTGCCGTTATTCCGTGTGATCCAAGACGTTTTCCTTTATATTCTGCCCCCAATGCGGTTGCAGAATCATCGATTAACACTAAATTATGTTTATCTGCAATACTTCTGAAAGAATCCAGATCAGCTGACATACCATTCTGTGCAACTGCCATCAAAGCTTTTGTTTTTGAGGATATTGCATCCTCGGTTTTTTGCGGATCTATATTATACGTTTTTTCATCGACATCAACAAATACCGGACTTGCACCGGACAGTATTATAGCATTTGCATCCGCCATGCATGTTGAATCCGGCAGAATAACCTCATCACCGGAACCAATATTATGTATTTTTAAGGCCAAATGAAGAGCAGATGTACATGAATTCGCAGCTACTGCATATTTTGCTCCGACAAAAGAAGCTACTGAATCCTCAAACTCAGCGGCTTTCTGACCCTGGCTAACCCAGCCGCTTAATATAACATCCTTAATACTTTCCCACTCTTCCAATCCGAGATTTGGTTTTGTAATAGGTATTTGATCATCAAATAATGTGCTCATTTTTCTCCTGAATAATAATTATAATAATTTTCCCCAAATATCTTCAGTGATATTATCCCTGACAACCTTTGCTGGACAACCATAAGCCATAGCATTATCAGGAATATCATTGACAACAACAGCACCTGCACCAATAACTGCATTCCTTCCAACATGTACCCGGGGTTTTAATGTTACTCCCGTGGAAACAAATGCTCCTTCATCAACCGTTACCCTGCCTCCCATCCTGCAGCCCGGACCAAGTGCAGCAAAATCCCCTATTTTACAGTCATGTTCTACTGTCACACCATTATTTACTATTACATGATCTCCGATCTCTGCACAGGTCCCTATAAATGTCTGTGCAAATATCATATTGCCGCAGCCGATATCCGCTGTGTTTAATACAACACTTGAAGGATGTACCGCATTGGCAAAATAAGATTCACCTAAATCCATATTTTCTGCAATTTTACGCCGGGTTAAGTTGTTCCCGATCGTGACAATAAATTGATAATTCTCTGCCGCTAAAGAAGGAACTGTATCGATCCCTCCAAAAACTCTTACATTTGTCCCTTTAATGACAACATTCTTTTTTCCGTCATCTATAAATCCGGCAAAATCCTGTTTCTGGTCAATAAGCACATCCCTGGTAACGCGCCCCTGAGATCCTGCTCCGATTAAAATGATCTTATTTGACATTATCTCACCAAATAGTTCAATTTATCAT
>JBHPLC010000169.1:0-3109 GCA_042564455.1 Candidatus Zhuqueibacterota bacterium
GATTTAACAGCAGGATTCAGGATAGCAGTCTTGAGGAAGAAGAGGATATTCAGAAAGAAGATAGAAAGAAAACTAAAACACCGGAGATCAAAAGGATTGATGAGCTTGAAGAAATAGTCAGAAAAGACAGAAAAAAATCAAAATTATTGGGAGTAAAAAGGTTAGTATCTTTAAAACCCCTGTATGTTTCAATGGCAATAATTCTTATAGTTATATGTGTCTATGTATTAAAAAATCTGACAATTCCGGATAATAGCGAGGGTGATCCTGAAGAAAGTATTTCTGCTTCAAAAGCTTTTGCATTAATGATCACTGAACGAAACGATGCGATAATAAAATTCAAAGAAGTGTATCTCGATCCGGATAATCCGCTTAGTAAAAATCCCATGACTCTTGAATTGCGTTCAATGTCAGGAGATACCTATGGAGAATTGTTCGATAAGGTCTACAGAGGTTTTATCACATCAGAAGAAGGACTGAATACTTTGGGAGCATTTTGGAGAAATGCCAATTTTGGTCCGGATAAAACTAAGAATGATATTGATCTTATGAACAGGGAGACATCGGGAGAATTACTTTTATTCCCAAATCCGGCTTCATTTAATTTGAAATTATTGGTTGAAGAAGGAGATGCGGCATATCAGTATTTTAATAACATTGATCCGGATATTGAGATCGGAATATGGATCGATGGTGTAATAATAAAATAAGGTCTGGTAATGAGTAAAAATTTGATTATATATTTAATTCTGCCTGTATTTTTATTGGTGAGTTTTGCGATAGAGGAGCCTTATTTACGTACAGATTTTACTATGACGGTATATATTTCCAATAAATCTGATGTTGAAAAAAGGTTTTTCTTGGAGAAAGGCAGAATCCTCGAGATTGCCCGAATAAACTCCTCTCATTTTCAAAGTATAATTATAACCGATGGGGACGGCTGGATCACTATACCTGCGGGGGAAACGATCAAAAGAAAGATTAAAGGAGTATGTCTCAACGACGGCTTGAAATTTCCTCCTGAGGAAGAGAAAATTGTATTAACACCTTTTGTGGGCAATCAGACTTTAATAGATGCAGGTGATGATCAGGAAAAAGTAAGTAAGATCACGGAATTTCCTTTGGAGAATGTTTCAATAGTTACCGGGAAAGGGTATTCAGATCCTAATAATGATGGTATCGTGATAGACAAAGATGAGGCATTTAGAAATGCTGTTGAGAATGCCTCAAGAGAAAGCGGTTTTATATTTTCATCTCAAACAATTCTTGAAAATCTCAAAATGATTCAGACTAAACAAAAAATACAGGTAGAAGAAAAATCCATTAAACTTCTTAAAATCATACACGAAGAATATGATGAAAAAACCGGTCAGTATTTATATATAGGGGAATTCGAAGTCAGATCAAAACCTTCTGCACCGCAAATAATAAAATAATGTGGGGGATTATGGATAGCGCAAAATCAGATGAAAAGAAGAATATCAGCTGCTGTTACATCAGAAGAGATAACACCCAATGCCCGGAGCCAAGAACAGATGACTCTGCATATTGTTTTTGGCATAATGAGAAAATTCCTAAAGACGGTGAAGATATAAAGGAAAAACTTGAAAAGAAAGTAAAGACAGACTCCAATTGCGAAGGATATATACTGACAAAAGCGAAATTGAACGATGTATGGCTGACCGAAGCTAATTTCAACGATGCAATATTTAGAAAAGCCCAGGTAAAAAAGGGACACTGTTTTGGAATTTCCCTTAAAGGAGCAGATCTGTTCAAGGCGAAATTCACAGGGGCTAATCTTCGCCATGCAAAATTAAATGAAGCTAATCTGATCGGTACAAATTTTGAAAATTCAAGGATTGAAAATATCAACTGGGGCAGAGAGAGCAAGGTATTGCAGGAAATTCAGGCTAATATTGCCCATATCCATGGAAGAAAAAAAGTAGCAAAATCAAAATATAAGGATGCTGAAGAAATTTATATATCGCTAAAAAATCATTTTAATGTCACCGGACAGTCAAAAATGGTAGGACAGTTCTTCTACCGTGAGATGATAGCTCATAGAAAACAGCTTTCAATGTTTTCGCTCCAAAGAATTTTTTCAAAATTAGCGGATGTGTCATGCGGTTATGGCGAAAAAGTTAAAAATATCTTTCTGTTTTCACTGTTGGTTATATTTGTAAACGCTGTTTTTTATAGTTTTGCAGGAGTGTCAAGCGGAGATACATATTACAGTTTTTCAATTAGTGTCCCTCTCTGGGATAATGTAAAAACCTTTTTCATGATGCTGTACTACAGTATTGTTACCTTTACAACACTGGGTTATGGAGATATTTCACCGGCATCCCCTATAAGCAGACTCCTTGCAGGTATTGAAGCATTTGTAGGTGCTTTTCTCGTGGCTTTATTTGTAATTTCTGTTTATAAAAATATGATGTCACGATGAAGTTATTTTTCCAAAAAAGATCTATCGCAGTACTCTTATCTGTATTATTGTTTTCCCTTCAATGTATAAATCAAAAAGATAACAATTCTAATCTCTGGTCTGGTATAACGGAAACAAATGAGTATTATGAGGTTACCGGATTAGGCGCTTCTTCTTCCGGTGTTTTAAAAAGTAATATATCATCGGAAGAACCGAACATTTCCGAAGCTGAAGCCAAACTATATGCCGAACGAATAGCTTTTTTTCAGGCAGTCGAATTACTGACTGAAGTTCTACAGGGTGTGGCAGTGAAAGGAGATATGGAATTGAGAGATCTTTACATAAATAATGGGGAGATATCTCAGATCATTCAGGTTAATATAAAGAACCTTCAACAGTTAAACACAGCGTATGAAAAACAAAGCGATGGTTCATGGCTGGCTGCAAAAACTGTCAGATTTGAAAAGAGGAATATTGGATCATTTTTAGAGGATATAAAGCAAAATGAGCAGATCTTTAATCAAATTTCGCAATATGAATCGGATTTTGAAAAACGTTATACAGGAGTAATAATCGATCTGCGATATGTATTCGGTTATTCAAATATTATAACACCCAGAATATTTTCTTCAAATGGAGATGAACTTTTTTCAATAAGGGAAATTGATCCGGGAATATTATTTG
>JBHPLC010000017.1:0-45726 GCA_042564455.1 Candidatus Zhuqueibacterota bacterium
TACAAATACAAAACATTTTAGATAAACAGTAGTATTCAGTATTTTTTATGCGAGATAAGCACCATAAGTTAAATTCTAAATAAAGAAAGATATTGTTACAGAAGCTGAGCTCTTAGAAATGACAAAGAAGAAGAAAGTGCTATAAGATCAACCTGAGGATTATCAGAAGTAATGATCATATAATACACTGTTTATAAAATTCCTCCTTGTCTTTGTTTCGTAATTCCAATTTAATTTCATTTTGCATCAAATTAATAATTCATTAAATATCTGGACAAAAACTAAAATTGAGATATACTCATGACATTTGAATTGACAAACATTGTGCTGTTTGGGATTATAATTATTCTGGTTATCGTTATAGCTTATATAATTGGAAAAAAGTCGACCAAAAGAAATACAATATCATACAATAGGGTTTCAAATTCGAATCTTACTACAGTAAATCCAATTTTAAAAAATGAGAAAATAAGTAAAAGAGATAAAAACAATCCCAAGCACTTATCACGAATCAAGACTATGCTAGATAATAAAATCCCTGAATATAGTGAATTTATAATTGATATTGTAGCAAATAGCGGTTTTGGATATCACTTTTCATCTCTTTGTGATTTTTTGGAGGAAAACAATGAAGATATTGAGATAGGTAGAATTGAGGAAACCATTAACTGGATAAAAGTCAATGAAATGAAAACCAACTTTGAAACTGGATATTTATTAGCAGCAGGTTTTATTGTTGACACATATAAAGACTTTCTAGAAAATGTTGAAATAAAATACGATGAACCAATTCTGAAAAAATTCAAGTTAAGCGATGATCATAGCTTAATAGAGAACAACAAAATCATTTCTATATTAAAGCAAAATACATCGCCGTTTTATAGCGAGCTGAACGAACTTCATTCTCTTCAGAACAAACTAAACAATCAGCTTCCCCGAGCTAGGGATCTTCTTAAGGAATCAAAGTTTGATATCCCCGGCATGGCGAAAAATTTTGGATTGGGGGCAGTTGCAGGGATCAATCCATTTATTGGTATACCTTTATTGCTGAATAATTGGTTTGGCGAGAATAAGAAAAACAAATCGAATAATCAATTTATCGAGGATTTTTTCAAAATATATGATAAATATTTAATGCAATGGGATAAACTACGAGAAATGTATGAACCAATATATGAACAGCAACAAATAGATATGCTCAAAAAATGCAAAACTTCATTAAATGATAATATTATGATAGTTTTAACCAAGCTCGATGAAAAAGGGCATTCTCTAAAAAAATCTTTAAAAATTGTTGAAGGTCTAATTAAAATGTTAGATAAAGAAAAAAATGAATTATTAAAGGAGGACAATTAAAATGCTTAACTCTACTCAGACTATTTTTTTGGATTTTTCTAATCTGCATGTACACAATGAGTTTGCTGATATTGCAACGGATGTTCTAGATATGGCCATTTCCAAGGTTAGTAATGCCTATGAAGGAACAAATGTAGAGTTTGTAACAACTAAACCAAACTCTGGGGATTACTCTACTTTGGATATAAATAATATTATTGAAGATTCATATTTACATTTTGGCGACGCTGAAATCGATATAGTTTTTGATCCAAATGATGACGGAGTTATTAGATTTGATAATATTTTTGATTTTTCTGCTGAACTTCATTTACCTGTCGAAAATTTTGCAAATCTAATTGCTCACAACATCTCTCATATATCCGGTCATTTAATGGGACTAGAACATAGTACAGATCCCAACTCCGTTATGAATAAATATGTAGATCCAAATAACATTGATACTCCTCCGTTCTTTTCGATTGATGAAGTACAATCTATTAATACTAATGCAGTGATAGCAAATACAGACTTAGAACAAGTGAATGAAATTAGATACGAAAAGGGTTTAGAAGATTTTATTGAATTTGAAGAAAAATCATATGCTCCTGACGAGGAATCTAATGATCTTAACGATACCGAAGGAGACAATGAGAATTTAGACTTATTAACTTAATGTTTGTTCTCCATTTAGTTTTCATAATATTCGGTAATGTTATCATTATATGAATCGTTGCCTATAATCTCATAGAAAACTAATTATAGATAATCCTTTCAAACAACAATTGCATTTCCTACTGAAAATTGGAGTGTTATTTTGCATGAAAACATACGCGAATTATTATCGGAAAAACACTATATTCAGGCTTTAAAGTATATAGAAAAAGAATTAGGCAGAGATTTCAATCTAGAAAACGCGCATGATGAAAAGCTATTTACTGATTTAGTTAGTCTTCGCATTGCTGTAAATTCACTGCTCGGAAAGAATGATGAAGCAGTATTAGATTTGGTCCGAAAAGAAAAGTTTCCTTCTGAACAAAAATATAGAGTTGATAAAAACAAAATACTCACATTATTATACAAGAATAGCTTTCTTATTAATTCTGATGCCTATATACATTCAATACACCAAACGAAATTATGGAAATATTCTTTGGACAGTTCGTCCAGAAGCGCATCAAAAGAATTTTTAAACAGACTTGGTGAAGATTTTATTTATAATCAGATTGAAATTGATAGAGAATATAAGCTCGGCGACTTTATTCTTCTTAGTCATCCTCAACTTAATGCGCCATTTAGTTATCATATTCTATGTTATCAAGGTTCTCAATGTAATCTAGATTTAGATGCATTATCTGAAGGGCTACAAAATGTATTAAAGGATATCACTAAAAAAAAGTTGGAATTAGTTAGTTTATTTCCTTTGGGTTACGAGGCTGTTGTCCAAGCAAAAAAAGATGACAAGAATAATGTTGCAGAAACAATCACTGACAAAATTGTGGAAGTTATTATACAGTATTTATGGAAAACTCCTGAAGAATTTATTCCAAATATTTATTTTGGCGCTGTCACTACAAAAACGTATCACACTTTCGACAGAGTCCTTTATAGATGGTCCAAAGAAGACAAAACTTATATTGAATATGTAAAAAATATAAAAAACAATCAGTTGAGATTAATTCAAGAAGCCAGGACAAAAGATCCTGAATATATCGAAGAGTTAGAAAAACTTAGCCATTATATGAATGAAGACACCACAATTCTTATATTGGGAGAGACCGGTGTTGGCAAATCATATCTTGCTAGGCTTATCGACAAATACAGTTATCGAAAATCTCAAAGAATGGAAAGTATTAATTGCGCCTTATTAAAATCCGAAAGAGTTTACACTATATTATTCGGCTGGAAAAAAGGCTCCTTTACCAATGCAATTACAGATGGCGTTGGTTTAATAGAGAAAGCAGAAAATGGCACCCTTTTCCTCGATGAAATTGGCTATGTAGATTTAGATGTTCAAAAATCACTTCTTACTTTCTTAGATGAAGGAACATATAGAAGGTATGGCGATCCTATTGAAAGAAAGGCGAATGTTAAGTTAATCTTTGGCACAAATCAAGACTTATTATTTTTGGTGAACTCCGGTTTATTTCAGCCTGATTTTTATGAAAGAATTGCTCAAAGAGTTTTAACTATCCCACCATTAAGAAAAAGACCTGAAGACATTGAGCTCTTTATTAAATGGATGCAGATAAATTTAAAAGCGCCCCAGGATTACAATATCCATTTTGATAAAAAGGCGTTAAAGGCGTTAAAATCATTTAGTTGGCCTGGAAATATTAGACAGCTACAATACTATACTCAAAACTTGATTCAAGATGCATATTACAGCAAAAGAAAAGTAATATCAAGCGATATTGTTTTAAAAAACCCACCTAGAAATAGTCTATATTACCAGAAAACAAATCTTGAGCTACTTGAGCAATTGCTAAAAGAATTTATAAAGAATTGGGATGGATCAAAAGGAAAACTAAATGAAACTATACTTGAGCCCATATTAGCAAAGATATATCTGAATGATCTTGGACAAAAAAGAACAGATGCCTCAAGAATTCTTGGTATTGACGCGTCTAGAGGAAATAATTCAACACTTTTAAAACGATTAGACAATTATCCCAAGATAAAAGATATTTTGGACAATCTACACTCGAAATAAATCGATTATTATAGATATTATTCTAAATTTTCAGCTAAATTCACACTCCTTGTTTTACCCATCTAAATAATAATCTAACATTTTTCCCATATTTATTCTCATCCTCATATTGCTGTTAATAATAGATTTACAGCAGAAATAATCTAGCGTGATTCGCTTTATTATCCTGTTTAATTAATCCCTTTCATCATTTTGGAACGATATATGCCTAATCAAATATTGTTCCAAAAGTTTTTAGTTTACTATAAAGCAGCTGGGCTTGTATTCCAGGCCCTGCCACAAAACTCTAAATTCTTGAAAGGAGGTGAGAACAATAAACACGAATCTGAACAGTAGCAGCACAGACACGATAGATGTTGAAAAGCCCGATGAGCGGAGATTAATCGGTCAGGGCGTAAAGGCACTTGAGCGTCTGTCGGATTTTCTTGAGAAAGAGCCCGATATGGATGAAGAGAAGCTCAAAGAAGATTGTGGAGATATTATTGTCACAATTAGTGGAATGGAATGGATTTATTCAAACCAATACTACCAAGAGCTTCCCCAAAGGGCGACACCGTTAACTTTTCCAGCAAAAGTCGCTAAGAAACCCAAAACAAAACTGGTCGATAGTGAGCGTAAAGGTCTTCTTGTATCGAATATCGACAAGAAGGAAAAGATGGTCAAAAAATTGAAAACAAAAATGGCCAGCCTTAATAAAGACCTTGAACGTACAAGCGATTACGTTGAGAAAAAGCGGGTCATGATCATGCTCCAGAAAACCGAGAAATCCCTGGCTAAAGCAGAAGTTGAGCTCCAGGACTGGAAAAACCGGCTTGATCTACTCGTGGATGGTAATAACGAACATCCTGAGGCAGGATCGTAGTCAGAATAGGCGGATGGGGCTGGATTAATCTCCGGCCCTGTCTCATTCGTAAAAAAGTATCATTATAAAAATGAAGGAGAATTAATTTGAATGATTTAAAATTCTTAAAAGTTTTTACTGATGGCACAGAAAAACCATCACGTTTCTGTCTGGAAAACATTAAAGGAAACTTCATTGTTGTAGAACAGAAAGATGCCAGTAATCACATTTCTTTAATCAATGATCATCTTCCAGAGGAGTTTACCACTATTATCTATATGGATGACGATAGAATTCGTGAAGAAATTGATGACTCGCTTGATTTTGCCGCCGTCTTTTTATTAGATATTGACGGTTCAACTAGAGATTATAACACAATTGAAGAGCATGTTATTGAATCTCTCATTTACTTAAAATCTCTTTGTGAACATGGATGGCAAATTGATGATGTAACTTTAAAATCGATATTTTTATCAACAGAGTTTGAACATTATTCAATTGAAGACATTGATGAGTTTAAAACAAACGTGAATCGGTTTAAATATCCGTACTCACAAGTTTCCGATAAAGTATCTTTACCAGAAAATAGTAATAATAAGAAAGGAACATATAATGGAAGAATTTGATGAGGTTTTATATGCGTTTAGTAATCAAGACGAGAAAGATCCCAAAATCTGTGTAAAGGATGTATACGGGAATTGGATCATTTTCTTCAAAATTGAAAAAGAGAACGTAATTCATCATATTACCGAGCACAAACCGGTCGAATTTAAACATCCTTTAAGGATAAAAAAACAGGAAACCATTAATGGAGATTATCAATTTCTATGCGAATATACGCTAGATTTAGTAGAGATTGTTTGCACAATTGATGATAAAGAAGAACTGAAACAAAGAATCATTTACGAAGTCAAGACTATGCGTATGCTTTTAAACAATCACTGGCGCATACTTGATATCCGAAATTATGGCATAATTGTTTTTTCTACAGAGTTAGATTACACAGTTAGCTATAACAAGAAAGGTTAGTGAATCAGGGGCCGCGGCTATGTGGGGTGGTCCGGCCCTTAATTTTAGATAAAATAACTAAACCGTTTTAAGACAATAATTTCAACCAAATGGAGGTAATAATGGAAAAGGATCAAATATTAATTGTTTTTGCTAATAGTGCTAAAGTATCAGCCAAAATATGCATTCAGAATACTAGCGGATATTGGATTGAGTTTGTGAGACATGATGGAAATTATAGTAGCGAAATTCATATCCACAGAAGAGTGCCAAGAGATTTCATAAATGAGATGGTATTTTGTTATGACGATATTCAAGATTTAGGATTTGACCAATTAGACACACTCGAATTCCGTTTTAATGAAATGTTATCAGAAGAACGTGATGTAGATGAAAAAATTGACGTGTTTAATGATGCCGTTAATATGTACAGAAAGCTCTTGAGGCATGGATGGCAATGTGAATCTTTTGATGATGGTGTTGCCGTTCTAAAAACAGAATTCGTTTACACAACGGAAGAGGAGATCTCATAATAAATGAGCATTCTATCTATATAAGTGGATTAAGTCAGTGATGCCGCGATTTAGCAACCTGAGTCGTGGCATTTTAAAGATAAACCATTAAAAAAAAGTAAGGTCACAATGACAAACAATAGTAAGAAAAAAGAAACATCGGAGAAGCTATACCCTGTTTATTTTAATAAAGGACTATTCTATGTTGAGGATATCCATGGAGAATGGCATGAGTATTTTATTACAGAAATCACTATTGAATTCGATCCCTATCATTTTACCGAAAAAATCATCAAAAAATTGCCGGAAAAATTCGAAAAATCTATGTTAATGACGCAAGAAGAACTCAATGAGCCATTAATTGACTCCATTGGGAAATCACGCGTTTACTATACAGAATTTATTGATATAGATAAAGCCAAGTCTATTGAGGACATTTCTGGTGGTATACAGAGATTCCTTGATCAGATAAAAATGTTGGCTTCAAAAGGATGGACTGTGGTTGAAGTAGATGAAAAGACAGTAACTTTTAGATTTCCTTTGAAACCGTATTCAAAAAATAACCATTAAGAAAGAATATCTGAGGATATTTAAAGTGAAGAAACAAATTTCAAGACGCGCTTTTACAATTAAGGAAGCGACTGATTATGCGTGTGTCAGTCGAGGGACTATCGAAAACTGGTTAGCAAATCGGTTGCTTCCTTATGAAAAACTCCCCGGTAGAGGAAAAGGTACAAAGAGATTTGTTCGGATTAGAAAAAGCGATCTGGATTCGTTTTTAGATGCTCAGATACAGCAATCATGTCAGTCAAATACTAAAACATCACCTGAAAACATCATTCTTTTACCGAAATGTAGCGAGGTTCTAAATGAAACTTGATAAAAGGAAACATTCACCGTATATTCCCTGTACGGCGGCCATGCTTAAAAACAGGAGATTAGCATGGCTATAAATGAAACTGTACGGATAGTACAGAACAAACACGGGATATGGGAGCTTCATTACAAAAATCCTGATGGCCGCAGGAGGAGGCTTTCAGCGAAGACATCGGATAAGAGTGTCGCAAGGCACCTCACTGTAAAATTCACAGAATGGCTGATGGAAGGTAAAGATCCTGAGCAGGAACTGGAGCAAGCTCGAAAAAGGAATCAAGCAAGATCAATCAGCATTAAGCAGTTTTTTCCAGTATTTATGGAACGGCATGGTTCAAAGAATAGCCTGAGCACTCAGACATCATATCAGAACAGCATTAAAAACATAAAACGGTGCCCGGATCTTTCTGAATGCAAACTAAACATGATCAACAAAGGGATACTACTCGATTACATGAATGCCCGTATTAGAATGGATAATGTGACGCCAGCGACAGTGAATCGAGAAGTGGCATTGCTTAAAGTCATGATGTCATGTGCAGTAGAGTGGGATATTCTTGAGCATAATCCCCTACAAAGATTCAGGTTATTGAAAGAAGGACCAAAGCGCGAAGTAACTTTAAGTGTAGAGGAAGCTGCCGAACTTCTCAAAAGACTGTCAGAACCTGTAGCCAATATTGTTGAATTTGCACTATATTCAGGTATGCGCCGGGAGAACATTCTGAGTCTGAAAATCGAAAACTTAGTGCTCAATGATGACTGGGGCACTGCGAATGTTGTGTTAAAAGGAGACCGGCGCGATAATATCGTGCTTGGCCAGAATGCGGTTGAGGTCTTGCAAAGTGTAATTGGCAGGCGGAGGAATGGGTATGTGTTTGTGAATCCAAAAACAGGTAAACGTTATGTTACGATCCACAAGTCATTCAACAGGATTGTCAGGGAAATGGGCCTGACTGTAAATGGAACAAAGTTCAGGTTCCATGACCTCAGGCATGCCTTTGCGGGATTCCTGGTCAACCATAACGTCGGCCTCGAGGCTATAAGGTCTCTTATGAAGCACAAAGACAGGAGCACTACAGATCGCTATGCGACAATCGACTCAGAGTTTTCTAAACAGGCGCTTGCAGCGATGCCAAAAATTCCGAGGATAAGGGATAAAAAAACTCCGAAAAGCAGCAAACTTCAGCTTATTCGGAGTACTGATTGGCAAGAATTGGCAGGGTAGCCGTTAGAACCCACTGACTTTCTTGCCAGCTACCTGCCGTAACTCCAATAAAAACAATGGTGGGCCCTGGAGGACTCGAACCTCCGACCCACTGATTATGAGTCAGTTGCTCTGACCAACTGAGCTAAGGGCCCTGGAAAATGAATATTTTCCAATTTGAGTTGTAGAAGATAAAGAATTCATATGAAAAAGTCAAGAATTTAGTAAATTGCAGAACTGATTTTGACTATACATTATTATTCCGATTTTTCTTGATTTGATTCGTGTGAGATTGTATATTCAAGTACTGTTTTATCTTCTTTGCTCAATATCAATTCTATAATAAAACTAAAATTCTATACAATTAAATAAGGAGATTCTATGTTTACCCGAATTTTTAGGACAGCAAGCGTTTTCTGCCTGGTCTTTATACTGAGTTTATCTCTTGTTCAGGCACAGACACTTCCGACTCCTGCTGAAAAAACAAATTTTCAGGCCGGTGCGACAAATTATGCTGACCTGATGGAATTTGTCTACGAATTGGAATCAAGAAGTGAGCTGATGCAGGTACAGAAACTAACCGAAACTCTGCGTGGAAGAGACATATTGCTTTGCGTTCTGGCTGATCCGCCGGTATACCAGCCGGCAGACATTATTAATTCCAAAAAACCTATCGTTCTGATAGTGAACAATGTTCACGGCGGTGAGGTTGCCGGTAAAGAGGCAAGCCTGATCCTTATGCGTGATCTTCTCCTTGGAGCCGAACGTGATCTGCTAAAGGATGTTGTTGTTCTTAACATTCCGACGATAAATCCTGATGGTGCCGAAGCACGCCGGCGCACAAACGAACAGGGTTTTGACATGAACCGTGATTATATCAAACTCGAGACTCAGGAGATAAGCGCCCTGGTTACAAAAGTGATCAATACATGGCAGCCTGATATTCATGTTGATACGCATCATGGCGGTTCTGATCCGTACGTCTTGACATTTCAGACAAATATGAATCCAGCCGGTGATAAGGAGCTTATGAGGCTTGGCAATGAAGTTATTATTCCGCGTATACGGGAGGCTCTTCGTGCAGAAGACTATGACGGTTTCTGGTATTCCGGATCCCAGACACGCGACGGTGTCAGAGGCTGGGGACCTACATCGGTAGAGCCACGTAAACAGCATGTTTATTCCACTCTGGCTAATATGGTCGGTTTCCTTTTCGAGACACCGGGCAATCGCTTCAGAGTTACTGAGAACGGAACAAAAGTAGTCCCGATCCCGCAGGAAGAAAGGTACAGACACCAGGTACGTGGAGAATATATCGGTCAGCGTGAATTGATCAGATATGCAGCTGATGAGCCTGAAGTCCTCCGCAGCACTGTAAGCGGAGCTAAAGAACGTGCCACGATGCTCGGCGCCAATGATTCCGACAACGACCAGATACCGCTCGAGTATGTTCAGAAAGCCAAATTCGAAACTGAATTTTGGGTACGTGCAGGCGGCGGCGGTCAGCGCGGAGGAGGCGCACAGCAGATGACCCAGGAACAGAGACAGGCTATGCAGAACGCCCCGGTAGAGTACGAACTTATTAAAGGCCCGCTGTTCACTTTGTTTGAGCCGACAAAAACAACAACAAGGCCCTGGGGTTATATCATGCCCCCGCAGTTAGCGCATGTTGTACCACTGCTGCTCGACCAGGGAATCTCGGTAAAGAGACTTACCGAACCTGCAAGTATAGAGGTTGAAGTCTATGCGGCAAACGAAGTCAGAAGGGAAAACTTTTTTCAGGGACATTACCTGAGAAGTTACGGTGTCACAAAAACAACCGAAACAAGGGAATTCCCCGTAGGTTCGTTCTTTGTTCCTGCCGGTCAGCCGAGATCGAATCTGTTATGCTACATGCTGGAACCGGAAACAAATGATAATATAGGTACATGGGGACACTGGAATGATTATCTTCAGGTTCGTGAAGCACCACCACCACCTACACCCGAACAGCTTGCGGCACAACAGGAACTGCAGGCAGCGAGAGGCGGACGCGGCGGCGGCAGAGGCGGCGGAAGAGGCCAGCAGGTTCCCGTATTCAGAATTATGAAGAAAACGGATATTAAAGGTACTTTAGTACAGCATTTTACCGATTCAGACAGAAGAAGATTTATTAAATAGATTTTAATGACTTTGAAAAAAGCGCTGTTCAGAAATGTTCAGCGCTTTTTTATTGGGGTATCAGATTTTTTATGCAGAAGTTCCTGGTATTTTTTTATCAGTGCAGATGTACTTTTCCCTTCCGATTCAGCTTTTTTTATCTCGTCCTGTATCTCATTTAACAAACGATCGATCCTGCGGTCTTTTATCCGCTTCAGAATATCATCGGTAAGGTTGTCCATTCTCTCCTGTGCCTGCACTTCATCTGCATCGGGCATTTCATACGGGAAGAATGAAAGGTCGGTTATCGTTTTAACAAGCTGTTCATCTTTTGTCGAACTGACAATGTCGGAAGGTTTATATGATTTTTTACCTTTAACAAATTTAAAAATTATCTTGATCACCTTTAATAGTTCAGGATCAGTTATGTCATTCTTTTCGATCTGAGAAAGCAGGTCCTCCGCCCGGTCGGGAGAATTAATAAGGAGAGTGATAAACTCTTTTTCGATCTTATCAAATTCGGTCCGTGGTGTTTCCTTAATTTCAGCGGGGGTTGATCTTCTCTGAAAGTATCCTGAACGGGAGCGTTTTTTCCGGTAATATTCTTTGAAGATGGTCTTTACATCAGTTGAAAGATGCTCACCGATCTCTTTCAGCATCAATTCCCGTTTAAGGTCATCTTTTACTGAATCGACCAGTTCTATCATATCACGGATCCTCTCGGATTTTTCTTTGTAGGACAGTTTACTGCCTTTTAGTTTGAATCCGGAGGCATAGAATTCTACTATCGTCTGCCTGTTCTTGAGTTTTTCGAAGAATGCATCTTTTGAATTGTTCCTCAGGAACGAATCCGGGTCTGCTTCCTCACCGAGATTGACAACCTGAACATCCAGTCCTCCGCTGAAGAGTATTTCAGCCCCACGCAGTGCGGCTTTTATTCCGGCTGCATCAGCGTCATAGAGAAGGATGACATTTTTCGTATACCTGTTTATGAGTGCGGCTTGCTGAGGAGTCAGGGATGTACCGAGGGTAGCGACAGCCAGACCAATTCCGTGTTCATTCAGGGACATTACGTCCGTATATCCCTCGACAAGGATAGCCATATCTTTTTTGCGGATCAGATCTTTGTTCTGGAACAGGCCGTACAGCATTTTTCCTTTATAGTATACCGGCGTTTCAGGAGAGTTGATATATTTCGGCGCATTTTCATCTTCTTTTTTATCGAATTTTCTGGCGCCGAAACCGACCGTACGTCCGAACTCATTTTTAACAGGAAAAATTATCCTGTTCCGGAAACGGTCGTAAGGATCCCTGTCCCGGGATTTCCTGAGGGCGAGCCCGGACTCTATCAGTGTTTCGTTATCATAGGAAGCTTTTTTCGCTTCGGCAACGAGTCCTTCCCAGCTGTCGGGAGCATACCCGAGCTCAAAACCGTTAATGGTTTCTTCCTTGTAACCGCGATCTGTCAGATATTTAAAGGCTTTTTTACCGGCTGGAGTATTGTGCAGGTTTTCGACGAACCATTTTGATGCAAAATCACTGATAGCATAAAGTTTTTCGTACTTTTGCTTCTGTTCGGGTTTTTCCTTGTATTCAGGGAGTGAAATCCCGGATTTTTCGGCAAGCTGGCGGACTGCTTCCACAAATGAAATACTCTGGTTCTTCATCAGGAAAGAGAAGGCATTACCTCCTTCTCCACAGCCGAAACACTTATATATCTGTTTATCGGAATTAACCATGAAGGATGGGGTTTTTTCCTGGTGGAAGGGACATAATCCGACGAAGTTCCTGCCGGATTTTTTGAGTCTTACAGCACTCCCTACAATATCGACAATGTTTACGGTATTCCGTATTTCGTCTATTTTATCATCGGGAATAAACATAATTATACATTTTTATGAAAAGTTGATAAGGTAATTTATGAAATTCAAACCGGCAGGGATTGCCCAGAATAAAGTTAAATATAGCGGGTTAAAAAATGGAAAGCAAATCAAATTTTGGATTTGTTGGATGATCGAATTAAACTATCTATGACAGCTTAGATTCCCGCCTTCGCGGGAATGACAGGATTGAGTAAGGGAATGACAGAGTGAGGGGCGGGAATGACAGAGTGAGGGGTGGGAATGATCCCGCTGGGCGGGACAGGCAGACAGGAGAGCATGGGAAAAATCCCGCATATGTGGAGATAACATCCCCCTTTATTTCCCCCTTCAAAGGGGGATTATGGAGGAGGCAGGCAAGTAATTTCAGAATGACAAGATTTGGTGTTGTGTATCTATCATTATATATCATTTGTTCAACCAGTGCTATTTTTCAACGATGCAGTATTCATAGACCTGATATCGTTGGATCAAGTATAACATGTTTTTATATATTCGGAATTTTTCCGTAAAACCGACATCCGGAAATGGAATTTTCGCAAGAAGAATGCCGTCCGAATCAAGTACCTCAAACTCAAGAAAATATTCTTTCGTTTTTCCTTCCTGAACCGGCTGCTTAGCATTTGACAAAATCCAGAGACGGTTCTTTTCATCAACGTCTGCATCATATGAAACTGGAGTTGTTACTAAAGCGTTAAGCCCCGGAATTATTTCAGTACCCGCTTCATAAGCAAGTGTCCTATCCGACTGAAAAAGCTTATCTCCAGTAAGAGTAAATTTCTCGATCCTGTTTTGCCCCGCAAACGCAACATACACATTCTCATCCTCATCAACAGCATGGATCATTTCGTTTCCTTCGGCATTAGCTAAACCGGGCAGATCGTAATCTTTTGGTTGACAGAATTCATTGATAAAAGTACCGTCATTTTCATAAATATGAACGAGTGGAAGTAAACGCGGATCAACTAAATAACCAACCGAAGAGTGGTAGTTCAGTCTGCTGCTGACTATTTCCCCTGATTCTGCTAAACGAATAAATCCGGTGAATTTTTCCAGTTCAATTCTGCGAATTTCCTTTCCGTTTGAATCAAAAACTTTTATACCTTCAATTGATCCATTACCAACATAAATATTGCCATCCTTATCAACCTCTATTGAACCCGGATAAGTAAATTCACCGGGCCCTTGCCCCATACGGCCAATAGTTGATAAATAATTCCAATCTTTATCATACTTCTGAATTCTGTGATTTCCTGCATCAAGAATATAGATGTTACCAGTCTTATCCAGTGCAATGTCTTTTACTTTATTGAATTGAAAATTCTCATCAGCATTTTCCAGCCCTCCGATCGTCCTGACGTGTTCAAGAGTGATTCTCTTTTCATCCCCCCATTGCGGAGATAAGTTATGCACATTCTTCACACCGTCGATCATTTCAGCCGTAAAAGTATCCGGTATCCTTTTTCCACATGAGACGAACAATACAACAAATAACAACAGCACTACAACACTCTTAACTTTCATTAGTGCCTCCCTCATTTTGCATAAACCGCCGGATCGATGCGGTATTTAAAAACCTCAAAAAATCCTTCCGAATTCTTTTGGATGTTGAAAACGTATTCATTCTGAATGTCCATCGGAATGAACGGGAAGTCGACTGAGCGTAAATATGAAAGGCTTTCCGAATCAAATACATCAACCAATATTTTTTCAGTCTCATTTTTTCCCGGAGTAAATACAAAAATATAATTCCGGTCGGTGAGAATTTTATCTATTGGTTTGATATATTTATTATTATCATAATGTTTTTTTATGGTGTTGTATCTTTCAATCGATGAAGCAGTCTTGCTTCGGTCTGCCCTGTCTTTCCAGAGTGCAATAGTCTGTTCTTTTGTTTCTGCAGGGATCTCCATTAAACCGGTGGTTCTGGTAATTGTATCAATACTTCCATCTTCCGGAGAAAGAATTCTGAGTGTATATACCATTTTATCCTTTTCGATTTTTACATCAAATTCTGAGGAGGAAATAACAATTGAATTGTCCGGCAGTATATCCCACGTATTATACCAGACTTCTCGAATTCCGGATTTTCGGTCATCATCAACTATATGAGATATTCTTTCAATATTTCCATCTTTGCCCTGATAATAAATAGAATAATGCATGCCGGTGTCTGAATATTGTATGTTGTAAATCCGGCGGTCTTTATCCATAGGAACTAATTTACTCAATAAGGCTTTTCCGGATGAGATAGAAGTATTTGCCATACTGAAAATGGGAAGTGTTCTGACCTGCTTAGATTCGATCAAATTGTATTCATTATCAAAAATATTATACAGATATAATGCATCGAATGCTGAAAAATATCCCTGGGGACTCAGAGACATAGTGTATCCCCTCCGTCCAAATTCACCGGGACCTTCGCCGCGCCCTCCTAATATTTTTAGCGGATTGCCATTTCCATCAAATATTTTCACATATGGATCTTTTGAATCTGAAACATAAATCTTGCCGCTGTTATCAGATAAGACGTTATCAGGACTGTTTAATAAATACTCATCCGGCAGGTTCTCCGCACCGAACTCTAGTTCCAGTTTCAGGACATTCTCCTGTGCCAGTGTAATTACCGGTATAAAACATAACAACAATACAGCTATCTTAACATTCATTGGTACCTCCCTCACTTATTGTATACTGATGGGTCGATACGGTATTTTTGGATGATTGCAAATTCTGTTTGTGTTGCTCGTTTTAACAGGTAAGCGTATCCGTTTTTGATTTGATCAGGGATAAAGGGAATATATAAGGATGAGATATATTCCCCGGAATCAGCATCTAAAACATCAGTGAAGAATTCCCCAATCTCATTTTCCTGAAATGTAAAAGCAAAGATATAATGCCTGTCCGTCAGGAGGGCCTGAAGAGGGGATTTAACTTTTCTTTCATTATAGATAGATTCTATTTTATCGTTAAGTTTTTTAAAACCTGGATTGGAAGGAGGATTTTTTGGCGGTTCATATACCAATTCAACCGGATCGAATCTGCGGGTAATTACAGATCTATCTGCACTGTTAGGCGAGATAATAATAAGGTTATATTCAGCTTTATTCTCACTGATATCTGTTTCATGGAACGTGTGTGTATACACAATTCTATTATCCGGCAGATCTTCCAGTAAAAAAATTCCAAGATGTTCTGTAGGATCACCATAGACTAAGGTTCGCGGGCCCCTTTCACTATTGTATACAACCGATATATCATTAGAAACGTCGTATTGTGTTAAGATTTTATAAGAATTATCTGATTCATAAATGAGAAAAATATCATTTTCACTTGTAAGAGATTCGCTAATTTCCGAAGGATCGATTTGAAAAATACTTTCTGATTCATTTAAGGCAATAACAATACCTTGTGGCCATATATAACGAAAATTACGTTCGGTCAATAGATTTTCCAGCGCTTCGATCCGTTGACTACTTTTCTGCCTGATAAAAAATCCTTCGGGTGAAAAAAGTAATATATTGCGAGACCCTCTTGAATTTCTTACGGTGATATATCCATTCGCACTGATCCGCAAATTAAAGGGATTATCAAAATCTCCAGGTCCTTCTCCGGAACGACCAAACATCTTAACGGGTTTTCCATTTTCATCATAGACTTTTATCCTGTCCTCATCGAGAACAAGAACTTCGTTCTTATCATTAACCTGTATTCCACGTGGTCTTGCCAGTAGATACTCATCCGGAAGATTCTCCGTGCCGAACTCAAGCTCCAGTTTTAACGCATCTTCAAAAACCTCACTATCAACAGTATACTCTGCTGTTTCATCACTGTTGTTACAGGAAAAGAGCAATAAGACTGAAAAAAACACTAAAACCATTTTAACTTTCATTAATGCCCCCTCACTTTCCATAGACTGATGGATCGATGCGATATTTTTGGATGACGGGGAATCCGTCACTTTCTCCAACTTTGTAAGCATAACCATTTTTTATACAGTCCGGTATAACAGGAGAATATATCGCATGCATAAATTTTTCTGATATCGCATCAAATACATTAACCAGATAATACCCTGATTTATTCATGGAATAAGTGAAAACCATTATTTTATTATCATCCACATACAGCCTTTTAAACGAATCATAATGTGAAATACCGTTAAGTACAGTCCACATATCTTCCCAATATCGTGGATCAATTCTTTTAATCATCTCCTCTAAATCTCTGAATTCCTGCAAATCACTATCTCTTATTCTAACCGGAGTATACTGATGTATTATCTTTGACTGTTTATTATTTGTCAGATCAAAACAATGAATTGTATATTCTGTTTTTTCATTTTCTTCTGTTTTGTCGATCGACGGATAGCTGTAAATTACTTTGCTGTCCGAAATTCCCCATTGGAGCGGTTCCATGAAATGAATAAATTGGTTCATTTTACTGACCGGGACATGGTCATATCTTGTGATCTCCGTAATTTTATCTCCGTTAATTAAAGCCAAAACTTCATATTGAAAGTAGTTAATAATTAATCTTTTACCTTGTTGAAATCTATCTCTACTTTTTGTTGCGAAATGGCCGATATATTTATCTTTGTTAATTGCAAGAACTTCAACTAAGGGAAAGTTGCCCGGACCTGAAATAAGGTATTCCTCAACATGCTCAAAAAAATTATAGTACTTTATAAAAATGTTCTTGTAGAATTTATAATCCGGATCGAAAACATGGAAAGCAGGTCCGAAATAACAATCCGTAACGGTTAAATATCCTGTTTTTCCAATATATGGGCAAAGAGGATCAACGAACTCACCGGGACCTAAACCGGAACCTCCGACAATCATTTTAGCATTGCCGGCAGTATCATATATCTTCACCCGCTTTTCATCAACAACAAAGACATCGCCATTTTCACTGACATTCAACCATTGCGGTTTAACTAAAAGATATTCGTCAGGCAGGTTTTCATCACCAAATTCAAGTTCAAGTTTAATTACACTTTCCTGTGCCGGTGAAATAATTGGTATAATACAAAACAACAAAACCACAACTGTCTTAACTTTCATTAATACCCCTTAAATCAAGATCTTACTATTTTTCGGTGATGCGGTATTCGTGGATGACCATTTCCTGCTGGTCGAAGAGGTACATGCTGTCGTCAATAATTTTGAAGAAAACAAATTCTCTCGGGGGAGGGATCGTTCCAAGGAGTACGCCGTCCGGGCTGAATATCTCAAAATAGAACTGTTCCTCAAAGGGTATGTCTTCCTCTTTCCCTTCTCCCTGATCGAGTGTTCGGGCCTCGGATTCATTATCCATTCTTATGGATACTCTTACATCTTCCGGTTCCGGCTGTTCTTTCATTGTTGAAAGCCAGAGCCTGTCACTGCCGTCGGTCTCCAAACCGGTAGAAACAAAAGTAAACCGGGGGATCCCCATGTCGACAGTATTGCCTCCTCCGATGTTAACTTCCATCATCTCAATTTCGCTTTTTATTTCATAATTCAGTTCCCGGTCGATAACAGACAGCAGGTCTCCATCAGGTGAGAATTTTTCGATCCTGTTGTCAGAGAAACAGGCAGATAATATTTCTCCGGCTGAGGTTTCTGCTAAATATACCCTGTTCAGATAATTTATAAGTCTCAGGTCATCCGGTATACAAATCTGTCCGAATTTTTTCAGGACATTTCCTTCTTTATCGATCAAAGCAGCGGTAACCAGGTCATTGATATCTCTCTGATCATCGTAACCCTGATAGTAGGGCAGGACAAAGTTCCCCGATCTGAGTCTGTGAATCTCACTGATGTTTACGCTTATATTAAAGGTGTTGACAGACTTACCATCTTTCGTGAAGATCTGGGCACGTGCAAGGTCCCTGTCAACAACGTATATATTACCGTCCAAACCGAAACACATGTCGGCCGGATCTTTTAATTCCCCGGGGCCTTCTCCCTCTTTGCCGATCGACATTATATACTTTCCGTCCGGCGCAAATTTCTGAATCCTGAAATTACCGGAATCGAGAACATAAATGTTACCGTCTTCATCCTTCAATAAAGTCGACGGGTTATAGAATTCGTAGTTCACGTCATTCGTAAAATCTTCACCGAGCATGCCGACATATTTCAGTTCGATCTTTACCTCATCACCCCATTCCGGGGCGATATTGTGGATATGTTTTACTCCGTCGATCTCTTCAATCACAACATTAGCAGTCTTTTCACTGCAGCCGATCAGAGTAAACAGAGATATTACAAATCCAAAAAGCAGGCATTGCATACATTTTCCTTTCGCACCGGAAGTTTCTAATTTCTAATCAGGCAGGTTATAAAGCAACACAATGAAATAGTATAGATTATAGGAAATAAAATAGAAATATTCAGGAAAGAGTCAAGCAATTTCTTATAATTATAGTATGATGTTCTTTCTTTTATAGATATAAAGAGTAAAATCGTTAGGCAGGTAGTCGTGTCTTAAAATTATGTCTGATGAGAGTTTTTTAGCAAATTTTAACATTTCTTCCGGAGAGAAATAGTAGATGCCGGGATCTTTTCCGGTTTCGGGAGAATATGAGCTCAGCATATTAACCGCCGCACCCTTTTTAGAGATCGATACCATCTTACTAATTACTTCCTGAATGTATTCTTTATTTTTCGGTGTCCTTATATTTGCGATACCGGATGATATTGTATAGTCTATTTCAGGATAAAAAGAGTCCTCAAGAAAATCCCTGTAGAAAAAATTCGCTTCGGGGTACTGCTGTTTTGCCATAGTGATCAATTCTTTAGAAAAATCCACACCGTAATACTCTACCCGAATATCCTGCTCCGAGAAAAATGCCAGCAGGTCGCCTTTGCCGCAGCCCACATCAAGGATACTCGCTCCGTTAAGATCTTCAATCTCACTTAATACCCAGAATCGCATTTTCTGGGTATGATCGCTTTCCCATCCCAAGGCATGAACGTGGTCACCGAATCTTTTTGCGTGGGAATTGAAGAAATCCTTAATTATTTTCTTGTCTTTTTGCATTATCTCAATACAACAAATATTCCTAAAACAAAATGTGACGAAGTCACTTGAGGGTGGCGATGGTCACACCGACGTCTCCTTCACCCCACATTCCCAGCCTGAACTCTGCTATATTATTATGTTCTTTAAGGAGACTGTTCACAACTCTTCTCAACTTTCCCGTACCTTTTCCGTGAATTATCCTGATCTCTTTTAATCCTCCCGTAACAGCCTCGGCAATATAATTATCGACCGCTTCGAGAGCATCGTCGGCCTGCATACCCCTAAGATCGACCTCCGGACCGACATGTACTATCGGCACTTTACCACGGACTTCCACTTTAACCTTATCAGGCTGAGCTTGAACCAGTTTATCCTTTTTTACTTCCATTTTGATCGAGTTCATCTGTACGAAAAAGGTGTTTTTATCCCGGTTTTCTCCGGTAATGATCCCTTTTTGATCGAATCCCTTCATTTTTACAGTACTGCCGATCTCAATATCACCTGCCGGGACCTTTTTCTCATATTTTTTACGCTGTTTTGTGTGAGTTTCTTTCTGTTTCTTTATTCTCTGAGTTTCCTGTTCAATAGCTTCTTTCGCTTTTTTGATCGACTCATGTGAAGCTTTTGTTTCGCGGAGTTCTTTGACAAGATGCTCGAACTCTTTGTTGAATCCGATCATTTTTTCCTCAGATTCCCTGACGGCATTTTCAAATTTCTCCTGAAAATCCTTATCGAGTTCAGCGAGTTTTTTATCATAATCGGAAACCGTTTTTTTGAGTTTCTTTTCGCGGCCTTCCAGTTCCTCACCTTTTTTCCTGTAGAATGATATTCTGGATTCCAGTTCTTTTAGAAAATCTTCCACTTTAAGCTGTTTTTCACCGAGCCTGTTCTTTGTCTCATAGATTATCTCTTCGGGAAGACCTATCTTTTTTGAGAGCTCCAGGGCATAACTTGAACCGGGAATTCCCACAGACAGATTATAGGTCGGGAGTAATGAATCCTCATCGAAAGAGAGTGAGGCATTTTCAATTTTTTCGGAATCGTTGGCAAATATCTTAAGCCCGCCGTGATGTGTCGTAACGATCATTTTAGCGCCGATGTCGGTGATGAATTTGATAATGGCAATAGCAAGACTTACGCCTTCCTGGGGATCCGTACCTGCACCAAGTTCGTCGATCAGGACAAGGTCATGCTCCGACATATTGTCAACGATGGATTTAATCTGGAGAAGCCGGGCAGAGAATGTACTCAGGTTATCGTCTATTGACTGAGGATCACCTATAACTGCCTTGATCCGTTTAAATACAGGAAACTGCGAATCCGGCGACACCGGGACGGGTATACCGGCCTGAGCCATCAGGCTCAGCAGTCCGGCAGTTTTTAACGCAACAGTCTTGCCTCCTGCATTCGGCCCGGATATTATCAGCGTATTAAAATCCTCTCCCAGGGTCAAAGTAAGCGGGATGATATCCTCTTTCTTTTTTGTCTGCATAACCAACAGCGGATGCTTTGCATCTCTCAGTACCAGTGCACCGTCTTCAGTTATCTCGGGTACATTCGCTTCCATTTTATACGCAAACATACCGCAGGCATAAAAATAATCCAGCTGTGCAAGGATGGTCTGGTTATTTTTGAGGTCCGGGAGTATTTCCGACAGACCGGCTGTTATCTCTTCAAGTATTCTTCGAATTTCATCTGCTTCGTCGGCTTCGAGAAAACTGATAAAATTGTTCTTTTCAACGATCTCAAGGGGTTCAATAAAAACCGTTGCTCCTTTTGACGAGATATCATGTGTAATTCCCTGGACGCTCCGCTGCTGCTTTTCCTTTACGGGTATCACATACCTGCCGTTCCTTATTGTATAATGATCCTCCTGAAGGACCTTCTTTTTTGAGAACTGTTTTACAAGTTTTTCGACGCTGCTTTTAAGATCATCCCTCCTGCTGCGTATTTGTGAGCGAAGTTTTTTGAGTTTCGGTGTGGCCGAGTCCAATACAGAACCATCCTCATCTATTTTTCTCCGGAGATCTTTTACGATCTTATCATGAACGGTCAGGTTTTCGGCGAGAGAAAATATACCGGGGAATTCTGTTTTTTTGTCTTTTAATACAGAGAAGATCTCCTGGGCAACAGTGAGGTTTTTGATGACTATATTGATATCATCGGGATACAGGATCATTCCGGAAACTTCCAGCTTCGAAAAGATACCGGTCATGTCTGAGCAGCCGGAAATAGGCAGTCTGCCGGAAGTTTCAATAATATGTTTACATTCTATATTTTTCTGAAGATGATCTCTGATCTCTGAGGTTTTATTCAGGGGCTGAATTGAAGATGTCAGATCTCTGCCGAGTTCTGAGACAGAATAACCTGAAATATAAGAGAGAATTTTATCCCATTCCAATACATCGAACGAAAATTCTGAATCCCGGGACAATACACATTACCTTGATTTTTGAATTGAATTAAAATACAACGAATCAGCCGAACTTAAACAGATTATTCTCCCGGACAATAAGGCCGGCTTTTATCTCATCCTGAAATCTTTTATTTAGTTCGGAGCCTTTTTCCTTCAGTTCTTCCCAATACTTTAAGAGTTCTCTACCTGCTTCGCTTCTTTTGAGGACATCATCGGTTTTACCGTCTAAAATGTCCCCGGTAATATCTTTGAATGATCTTGCAGCAGGTTTCACACGGACAACGAGATCATAGGCAGCGGGGAAAAAATTCTTCGCATAGGGATATAATGCGGAATTTTCGGTTTCGGGCAGCAGTCTTTCTGTAAACGAGAAAAATGAAAGCAGGACAAAAACAGCGCTGATCAATAATGACCCTATCAGGAAACCGAAGACACCTCCGCCGATCCGGTCAACCCATCTTGTTGAAGTTATGGTAAAGAATTTAACAATGACGCTCGCTATTGTTTTACATATCAGGACAACTGATACGAAGAGCAGAACAAAACTTAAAAAGTAAGCGACACCTTTCCAGATGTGGAAGACGGAGTGCATAAATTCGGCAAGGGATCCCATTAAAGCCACGGAAAGAACAAGCGCCAGGAAGAAGCCGATAATACCCATAAGGGATTTTACGAGGCCTTTCTGCAGACCTCTGGCGGTCAGTAATCCGACAACAACAGCAATTATAATATCGATATAGTTCATATTATAAAAAAAAATCGCGTTTTTACTTAATATAATAAACGCGATCAGATTGAGCAATAAAAAAATTTAATTACATTGTTTCGTAATGCAGTTTTCTCATTTTCCGCTTTGCTGCGGCAATTTTCCGTTTCTTTTTCTCGCTCGGTTTTTCGTAGTGTTGATGTTTTTTAATTTCGGACATCAATCCTGCTTTTTCACATGCCTTTACAAAGCGTTTATATGCGCGTTCAAAAGGCTCACCGTCACGTACCTTAACAGCCGGCATTTACTGATTCACCCCTTTCAAGAAGTTTGATTTTAAAGAGAATTTAATATAGGTATTATATTACTTTAATGCAAGGTTTTTTAAAATAAAAAGCCCCGTTCGTGCGATCATGCACAATCGGGGCTTGATTTGGTGATATAATTTATATAATAATTCTATCGGCGGCGGCTCTGCTGATAGAGTTTGCCGCGTTCGGTAATATTGGGATCGGCGTTCAAGGGAAGCAGTTCTTTTTTATTTCCGACATCATATCCAACATAATACGCAAGTTTTGTGACTTTAGCAGCCTTGTCAAAATCGCATTTTTCGATCGTGTCTGTAGGCCTGTGATAGTCTTCTGTCACATCACAGAACAGAAAAACAACAGGAACTCCATACCGGGCATACATGTAATGATCGCTTCGCGAATAATACCTGTTTGGATCATCAGGAGCGTTGAATTTTTCATTCAGGGTCATTTTAACATGTTTGTTATTCATATCTTTCACTGATTTATCGAGGTCAAGGCTTAACCTGTCAGTGCCTATAATGAATATCTCGTTGGGCTCATTACGGCTGATCATATCCATGTTTATCTGGGCGGAAACGTTTTCGAGCGGCACAGGGCAGTGGCTGGAAAAATAATCCGCTCCCCAGAGACCTTTTTCCTCGCCGGTATGCCATACGATCACTACCGAGCGTTTTGGGCGTTCAACAGAGAATGCCTGTGCGAGTTCGAGCAGGGAAACTGTACCGGAACCATCATCGTCCGCACCATTATAAACAACGCCGTTTCTTACTCCCATGTGATCATAATGCGCACCAAAGAACACGTATTCGTCTTTTAATTTTGAATCGCTTCCTTCAAGCATTGCAACAACATTCTGAGTTTCACCTGTGGTTGTTTTTGTTATGATCTTCGCACTTACTGAAACGCCATCTATTTCCTGTGGTGGAACCTGCATACCCATGGAAATGGAATTGAACATATTAGCCAGTTTATCTTTACCGACTCCCAGAATTGCCATAGCCACATCATGTCTGATCTCAGCGGTAAAAAAGGGCTGAAGAACAGGTCTTGCGGGCATTTGAGGCCTCTGATCACTTTCCTCCTGAGACCTTTCCTGCACCATAGATGCTCTTTCGCTGTTTCCAAAATCCGAGCCGTTCTCAGCCATTCCCTGTTCACGCTCAGGGGTAATCACCCTTAATAATCCGGCAGCACCATTCACTCTCGGAGCGGAAGTCCTTCCGGAAATTACTCTTCTGTTCTCTCTTGATCGAAGTACATGGTCATCGGGAAGCTGTCCGTCAAGAATTACGACGATCTTTCCGGTTACATCAATACCTTCGTAATCGTCCCAACCGTTATCCGGGGAGGATAAACCGTATCCGAGGAAGATCACATCACCGGAAAAATTGCCGTTAGATGAAAATCTTCCGCCGAAAGCCTCGGGGAAATTATATATCTTGTCACCTAAACTGCTTGAAACGGTCAGTTTAGACTGTTTTTCATCGACGCTTGAGATCGTTAAAGGGATCTTCTGCAGGAATGATCCGTCCGGCATCATAGGTTTGAATCCATAAGATTCAACAAATGTAGCGAGATAACGCGCTGCCGCTTTAAGACCGGGAGATGGTGTATTCCTACCCATTAATTCATCAGACGCTATAAATGTCAAATGAGTCTCAAGTTCCTTTGCAGTAATGGTTTTAGCTCCTTTATTCTGAGCAATTGCAGGAACAGCTATACAGACAATCAGAGATAAAACCATAATCAGTTTAAATGCTTTTTGCATAATTTCTCCTTTAATTATATCATATTATTTACTGTTATTTTGTATACATATGGTACTTTTTGATCAGTTGTTAAGGTATTTTACAAACCAGCTTCTGATTTCATTCAATCTATGAACAAGATGCTGGGGTTCACCCGACCTGGAAAGTTCATGAGTTTCGCGGGGATACCTGACGAACCTGACCGGGACTTTCAATATTTTTAGCGCCTGGAACCACTGTTCTGCTTCGCCCATGGGAGTCCGGTAGTCTTCTTCGCTCTGGATAAGTAATGTCGGGGTTGTCACGTTCTGGACATAGGCGATCGGTGAATATTTCCACATATTTTCGGCGACTTTTTTATCCCACGGCAGACCGAATCCGAAATCACTTACGATTAGTCCCTGAGCATCGGAATTTCCAAAAAAACTCCACCAGTTAACAATAGTCCGGCTTGCAGATGCGGCTGCAAATCTGTCTGTTTGTGTGGTAATCCAGTTGGTCATAAATCCGCCGTAGCTTCCTCCGGCTACTCCGAGCTTGTTTACATCAATGGGATAATTTTCTATAGAAAAATCAACAAATCTCATATAATCATCATAATCGTCAACACCCCATTTTTCCCTGGTGATATAGGTAAACTCATATCCATAACCAGAACTTCCCCGCGGATTCGTATAGAGGACGAACATCTCTTCACCGGCAAGGACATTGAACTGGTGGAAGAAGGTATTGCCGTATCTTGAATGAGGTCCACCATGTATCTGGAGCACCAGCGGGTATTTCTTATTGGGATCGTAATTGTACGGTTCCATAATCCAGCCTTCAACAGTTAAACCGTGAATACCTTCGATCTTGTGATTATGTACGGGATTTAAATATACTTCATCAAGGAAATCCTTATTTATAAAGGTTAATTGCTTTTCATTGGTTCCGTCAATATTCGCCATGAAAAGTTCACGGGGCAGAGTTTGATGGGTTTTTGTGTAAACCATAAATTTCATGTCCTCATCGAATTGAAAAGATCCGTTCTGCACCAATCCTTCAGTGATCTGCTCTACCTGTCCGGAGCCATCACTTCTAATTCTGCACAGATGAGAAGAACCTTCGATAGTGCCTGTAAAATAAAGCCATTCGTCATCCTGACTCCATGTGACCCCGCCAATACCATATATCCAGTCTTTTCCGAGCTGGATCGATCTGTCCGTATCGAGATCGTATATATAAGAAAAGGATTCCTCGTACTGCCCTTTCGAGTGTGTATAGAAAAATCTATTGGATTTATTCGAGAAATTGAAACTTCTTGCCGATCCGTCCGGAATATTTAGTTTTTTTGGAGTTCCTACGTCAGCAGAGATAACAAATACTTCATTCCCGAATTTTCTGTCAAGGAATTCAAGAGGTCTGTTCTGTTCATCGTACTGAAGTGGATTTTCGGTATACACAATATTTTTGCCGTCAGGAGACCAAGCAGGGCTGCCTTTGGGCAGATCTCCGAAAGTAAGCTGTAAAGTATCGGATTTTTCAGCATTGGTTCTCTTAAAAACCTGCGTTATGCCTCCCCTGTAAGGACGCGGAGGAGGCACAAATCCGGCACCGTTTCTCTTGTAGGTTCTGTGTTCGATTATCCTGCCGTCGAATTTATCATCTCTTCTTGTTTCCGGTTCCTCAGCAGGTCTGTCACCTACACTCTTTGTAAAAAGCACATAATTTTCATCAGGGGAAAGATTGTTTGGTTTAGCTTTATAATCCTCCATAAAAAAAGCTTCACCGCCGCCCGACTCCATGCTGATATGCCAGGTTCGATTTTGAGTGCCGCGATTGGAATTAAATATCAAGTGTTTTCCATCTTCACTCCAGCGGGGACTTGTGCTGTTGTGCTCCGGGGAAGTAAACGGATAGACCTCTCCGGATCTCAGATCGATCATCCATATTCTGCTTATCCTGTCATTATCTTTTTCACGAACTGTCTGGACAGTAAAAGCCACAAAGTTATTATCAGGTGATATTACAGGACTCCCTACATTTTTGATCCTGTAATAATCTTCAGCTGTGATAGCTCTTTTATTTTGAGCAAAAACTGTTGCGGACAGCACTAATAATATCAAAAAACATAGTGATACTCTGCGCATCATAAGATATCTCCTTTTTGTGTATTTATTGTAATAATAATTTATACAAAAAATGATGGCCTATTATTCAACAGTAACACTTTTTGCAAGATTTCGAGGCTGATCGACATTACTCCCGCGCTGAACAGCAATATAATATGCCAGTAATTGCAGCGGTACTACAGAAAGTATCGGAGAAAGATATTTAATGGTCTCAGGAATATATATTACACGGTCTGCAATATTTGAGATCTCTTTATCTCCCTGAGAAGCAATTGCCAGTACTTTCCCTTTTCGGGCTTTTACTTCTTCGATATTACTGAGTATTTTCGGATAAGTCGGATCATCTTTCAATGCAATAAAAACCACCGGCATCATTTCGTCAATAAGTGCTATAGGTCCATGTTTCATTTCCGCAGCGGGATAACCCTCAGCATGTATATAAGATATCTCTTTCATTTTTAATGCCCCTTCAAGGGCAACGGGAAAATTATATCCTCTACCCAGATACAAGAAATTTCTGCTTAAATTAAATTCGTAACCGATCTTCTCAATTTCAGGAGTGTTGTTCAGGATATTACTTACCTTTCCGGGAAGTGCTTCAAGTTCGGACAAAATCTTTTGGCAGATTTCCTGTGATAATCCTTTTTTCCGTCCAAGAAAAATGGAAAGCAGTGTCAACACTGTAACCTGTGAAGTAAATGCTTTAGTAGAGGCAACTCCTATTTCCGGACCAGCATGAATAAACACTCCTCCATCAGTTTCTCTTGCTATAGAGCTGCCAACCACGTTACAGATCCCCAACACAAGGGGATCATACTTTTTCGCTTCTTTTATTGTAGCCAGGGTATCTGCTGTTTCTCCCGACTGGCTGATAGCAATAACAACATCCTTACCACTAAGTACAGGATTTCTATATCTGAACTCTGAAGCATATTCAACTTCAACAGGTATTCTTGCGAGTTCTTCGATCAGGTATTCACCTATAAGTGCTGCGTGCCAGGAAGTTCCGCAGCCTGTCAGAATCAGCCTTTCAGCATTAAGCAGTCTTTTCTCTACGTGTTCAAGCCCGCCTAATTTCACAGAGCCCTGTTCAAATAATACTCTCCCCCGCATAGAATCATTTATTGTGTCCGGCTGCTCGTGAATTTCTTTCAGCATAAAGTGAGGAAATCCGGCCTTTTCAATTGTTTTAAGGTCAAAGCCTACAGTTTCTTTATCTCTGACAACTTCCAGGTTCCCCAAGGTTTTCATTTTCACGTCATCATTGCTGATAACCGCAATATCGCCGTCCTGCAGCGGCAGTATATTTTTTGTATATTTTAGAAAAGCTGCTACGTCAGATGCGACAAAATTCTCGTTTTCTCCCAAACCCACTATCATTGGGCTTCCTTTTTTTGCAGCGATAATTGTTCCGGGATGTTCAGAAGAGATCACAACAATTCCATATGTACCCCAGAGATCATCCAGGGTAAGTCTGACCGCTTCGAACATATCTCCTTCATAATAGGATTCGATCAGATGAGAAATTACTTCCGAATCGGTAATAGAGACAAATACGTGGCCATTTTCGACGAGTTGTCTTCTGAGAACAGCAAAGTTCTCGATAATCCCATTATGTGCAACTGCGAATTTTCCAGAGCATCCCGAAAAAGGATGAGCATTTATTTCCGAAGGTTCTCCATGTGTAGCCCACCTGGTATGACCGATCCCTAAACCGTTATGTTTAAGGTGTGAAGGAAGTGATTTTTTGAGGTCGGTTATTTTACCTTTAGTCTTGTAAACCGATAAACCTTGTCCTAAAAGGCATAATGCAATACCGGCAGAATCGTATCCCCGGTATTCCATTCGCTTTAAACCCTGCAGCAGTACAGAAGAGACCTCTTTGGATCCAACATATCCAATAATTCCGCACATAATTTTTAGAATATCCTGTAACCAAAATTCAGGACAAAAATATCTCCCTGTCTTTCCATTCTACTGTCACTAATATATTCACCGTCACGTATAAACGATTTTCTTTCATTCTTAAAAATATGAAAATAGCCGATATCTATAGTAACGTCCCCTCTTTCAAGTCCGATACCGACTGATGCAGCATCATAAGTATTCAGAGGAAGTGTCGGATCAAAAAATTCTTCCTCAAGAGGTGAAGGGACATGAGCGATACCCGTTCTGAAATAAAGATAATCAGCGCGGAATTCAACACCTGCAGAAATTGATATTTTATCTTCCAGTTTCTTTTCATCTGATGTAGAATAAATAGGATTTTGTGCGATCATATCAAATTTATCCATACCAGACCAGCGAGTCCATGTTGCATCGATCTCAACCCTCATTTCATCTCTCGGAAAATAATTATAACCAAAGGTTACAGATAAGGGGAGGTTTAATTCTGACGTAACATCCTGCGTAATATTTGTTCCGATCTTCATTGTCCCGTCAAGGTCAAGTTTTAAAGGGCCTCTTAAAGATAAGCCAAGAATTGTTGTTTCATTTGCAAAGAACTGAGCTCCCCCATTAAAGGATATCCCGGCCCCTGATGTTTCTGACAGTGTACTTTCAAAGAGAGAGGTGTTATATCTTTTGAGATCGTATGAACCTCTGACATATTCAATCCCAAAACCTAAATTCAACCGGCTGTTCACTCTGTAAGATAATGCAGGATTGAAGCTGTATGTGCGTAAATTAGTTTCATAAGGATAATCCCAGGATTCTCTTCCGGACCAGCGATCCTCCCATACAGATTCGATCCCGAAAGGACTGTAAATCCCTAATCCTACAGTAATTCTTGGGGTAAGATTAGTAGTAGCAAATATCGTTGGTGTCATAAACAGTTCACTATCCATATTAAGTACCTTTCCAGATAAAGCAGAAGGTTTTATTTCAGTGAATCCGGAGTTATAAAAAACTCCTCCTCCAAAAATAATATTTGTTCCGGAAAGGTTTGAGATACCGGCAGGATTATAAAATATTGCTGTTGGGTCATCAGCACCAGCTACAAAAGCGCCTCCAAATCCGAGTGCTTTGGCTCCCTGAGCAGTCAATCTTAAACCGCTGGCATAAACGGAAAAAGAAAATACTGCAAGTGTCATGAACAGAACTAAGATACTTAATCTTCCAAATCGCATATTAGACTCCTTATATGCTTCATGATGATATTTATTATCGGAGTACAACAAAAGTAGTAAGTTTCCAATATAAAACAATAATTACTTAAATGCAATTAACAAACGTACGGTTCCATTCTTAATAGATTATATTAATATTGATTTATATTACTGAAAATTGTATATTTGTAATTTACCCGCGAGTTAATCCAAAGCATTAAAATAAACCGGAGGAAACAGTGAAGATAATAGTATGTTTGAAACATGTTCCCGACTCAGAGACAAAAGTATCGATTAAGGAGGGGGATACATGGATCGACGAATCAAATGTTAATTTTGTTATGAATCCATATGATGAATTTGCTGTTGAAGAGGCGCTAAGAATAAAAGAAAAAGTCGGCGGCGAAGTTGTAGTCGTCAGTCTGGGCCCAGACAGAGTAACAACAGCGATAAGGAACGCTCTTGCAATGGGTGCGGATTCAGGAATTCACATAAAAGACACTGATTTCAGGATCGGACTTTCATCAGCAAAAATTATTGCCGAAACAATAAAATCATTAGAAGCAGATCTAATACTTTTCGGCAAACAGGCGATCGATGATGATAATATGCAGATAGGTCCAATGGTAGCAGAGTTTCTGGACATACCCGGAGTAACCGTTGTAACGAAATTAGAAATTGACAATGATACAGTTACGGCTGAACGTGAAATCGAAGGCGGTAAAGAAGTCGTGGAAGTTAAACTTCCGGCTGTAGTTACGGCTCAAAAGGGTTTGAACGAACCCCGTTATGCTTCTCTTAAAGGAATAATGATGGCAAAGAAAAAATCTATTGAAGAGAAAACAGCCTCAGATATTTCCTGCGGAATATCAATTTCAAAGATCGAATATCCTCCAAAAAGAAAAGAGGGCAAAATGTTCAAAAACGGAGTTGAGGACGTTCCTGAAGTAATAAAATTACTGCGTGAAGAAGCAAAGGCAGTTTAATCAGAAAATTAACTTCGCACATTCCAAATATATATTGGTTCTTTTACTCAATTATGCGAAAAAGTTTTAGGAGAAAAAAATGAGCAAGGTTGCATTTTTTATAGAGACAAGAGAAGGAAAAATCAAAAGCAGTTCTTTTGAAGCGGCTACGGTTGCCAGGAAGATCGCTTCTGAAACAGGAAGTACTCCTGTCGGAATAGCGGTTGGCAGCGGATTTTCAGGTGATCTGGATCAATTCGGTGAATATGGAATAGCAGAGGTTACCTCAATAGATAATAATGAATTATCCTTATACACCGGTGAAGGTTACGCTTCAGCATTAAAACACGAAATTGACAAGATCGGACCGGATTTTATATTAATGATCGCCTCGGCAATGGGTAAAGATCTCGCTCCGAGGCTTGCAGTAAAACTTGACACAGAATTAATAAGTGATATAACTGATTATAAAATTACTGATAACAAAATTGAATCTGTCAGGCCCGTTTTTGCCGGAAAAGCATTAATAACGCTGACTTCTTCATCCAGCCTGCAGTTTGTTTCTTTAAGACCGAAAGTTTTTATTCCGGAAAAGGATGCTCAGGTATCCTGTACCATTTCAAATTCCGATTTCAGTCCGGGCTCAGTTACACTTCGTGACAGGGTAAAAGAAGTTCTAATGGGTGCTGCCGATAAAATAGACCTGACCGAGGCTGATATTATTGTTTCTGCAGGGCGGGGAATCCAGGGACCGGAAAATTTTAACATTGTTGAGGAACTGGCAAGCGTTCTTGGGGCTGCTGTCGGAGCATCAAGAGCTGTAGTCGATGCAGGATGGCGTCCGCATTCGGATCAGGTCGGACAGACAGGAAAAACCGTCACTCCGGTTCTTTACATAGCATTAGGCATATCCGGGGCAATTCAGCACCTTGCGGGAATGTCTTCCAGTAAGTGTATTGTTGCGGTAAACAAGGATCCTGATGCACCGATCTTTCAGATAGCTGATTATGGAATTGTTGCTGATCTTTTTGACATAGTCCCTGTAATGACTGAAGAATTCAAGAAAATTTTAGTTTAAGTTAAATTCAGGGAAATACCTTTCCATGAATAAAGATGAATACCGTTACGGCAGGCGAATATCACTAATAGGGATAATAGGCAACCTGTTTGTTGTAGCGGTTGAGTTCATTATTGGTGTTCTGGGCAGAAGTTCAGCGCTTATCGCCGATGCAGTCCATTCATTTTCGGATGTAGGTGCAACCTTTGCCGTTTATGTCGGCCTCAAATTCTCATCCAAACCCGTTGACAAGAACCATCCTTACGGTCATGGTAAAATAGAATCCCTGATAGCATTATTCTTAGGATTAATTTTAGCAGTTACCGGAGCTTATCTGGTCTATGAGAACATTCAGAAAATACAGGCTAAAGACTACATTTCTCCGGCATGGTTTGCATTAGCTGCCGCTCTTTTTACAATTGTCACTAAAGAATGGATGTTCAGAATAACCATTAAAGCCGGGAGAAAACTGAACAGTCCTTCAATAATCGCAAGCGCTTACAACCACAGATCCGATGTTTATTCATCTATAGGAGTATTTTTTGGAATTCTTGGCGCTTATATCGGTTTTCCCATTCTTGATCCGGTCGCTGCATTGATAGTAGCAGTTTTTATCATTAAAATAGCCTTCGATATCGGACGGGATGCTATTATGGATCTCTCCGACATAAATATTCCTCCTGAGTTAAAGAATAAGATTGAGAAGATCATAGGAGAATGTAATCCGAATCTGGTTCTCATGAATGCTTTCGGCAGACGGATGGGGACAAAATATCAGGTAAGTCTGACTGTAAAAGTACCGCCCTACAAACAGACCGCTGAGAATGTCTGTGAACTGGACAATCTTAAAGCGTGTCTTGGTGAAAAGATCCCTGAGATCCAGGGGATAGAAATTACATCTGATGTGGATATTGCTTCAGTCAAGCAAACAGAAAGTGAATTCAGGAAACTTGTAAAAGAAACCATAGAAAAACATTCAGACAGGTATCAACATATCGAAGAGCAGGAATTCCATTTTTTAGCCGATCAGCAGGAGGTTCATTTTAATATGATCGTCAATCCTGATCTGAGCATCGGTGAAGCCCACGAAATAACCCGCCATATAGAAAAAGAGATCACTTCAAAATTCCAGGAAGCCCAGGTCATTATCCATATTGAACCGGGCAGGAAAAACTGACCTTATTTAACATAACCGTATAATAATAGATCATCTTATATGAGCAGTTGGTGAGTTTTATGTATAAGAATCGGTTAGAAAAGTGAGACTGTTACAAAATTATAGAAGAAGGAAGGTACAAGCCCGAGGGCAAGAATACCGACGACTGAAATAAATAATGCAACCGAATGATACCCTTTGGTTTTGAACGCAGAGAAATCGGTTTCAGGTTCACGCATATAAAGATTCATTACCACTCTGATATAATAATAAACACTCACAACGGCATTTAATGCACCGATAACAGCCAGCCAGATAAATCCGGTATCCACTGCGGCACGAAAAACATTAAATTTTGCAAAGAAACCAGCTGAGGGAGGAATACCGGCGAGCGCAAACATAAAGATCATCATGGCAATAGCAGGATAAGGTCTTTTAAATCCCATTCCTGAATAACTTTTTATAGTCGTAAGGCTCGTATCTTTTGATTCAAAGTATGAGACAATTCCAAAAGCCCCTATATTCATGAATGTGTAAGCAAACAGATAGTATATTACACTTGAGATTGCTTCATCGGTACCCGCAATAAAACCTATTAAAATGTAACCGGCGTGGGAAATACTTGAATATGCGAGCATTCTTTTGATATTTTCCTGAACAAGCGCAATTATATTACCAACTGTCATTGTCAGAACAGCAAGCAGCCATAAAACATTCTGCCATTCGGCAAAATAAGTTCCTGTGGCATAAATGAAAACTCTCAGCATAACACCGAAGCCGGCAGTTTTGACACCTGTCGACATAAATGCCGATATGGGTGTCGGAGCTCCCTGATACACATCCGGTGTCCACATATGAAAAGGTACAAGCGCTATCTTGAAACCAAGGCCGATGATCAGAAATGCTGCTCCTACCAGAATAAATGCATTAGATTCCCCTGCCCCTCCCCGTAAGAAGGAGAAGATACTTTCCAGGTTTGTTGAGCCTGTTGCACCGTATATATAAGCCATACCGAAAAGGAGGAATCCAGAAGCGAAAGCGCCTACGAGAAAATATTTAAAAGCGGATTCAAGTGAAAACTCATCATTACGTTTTGTGCCTGCCAATATATATAAAGCTATTGAAAGAGTTTCTACACCGAGGAAGATCATCATCAGGTCGCCAGCAGAGACCATCACCATCATTCCGAAAGTAGCAAAACAAATCAGCGAAAGGAATTCTCCCTTAACCGGTCTTCGTTCCATTAAAGCTTCGCGGGATAAAAACAGAGTCAATAGAGCACTAAGTAAAATTATACTGTTAACAACTGTAGTAAAATCATTAACAACAATCATACCGGAGAAACCGGTCTTGTTTATCCCGAGTTGTGACAATGTATAAATAAGCGTCAGCAGAACACCGGCAATAGTCAACATCAGATTAAATCTTACGGATTTAACAACAAAAGCCATAAACAGAACAAGCAGACCCGTACAGACTATAATAATCATGGATCCGATCGTTGACCATTCAAATGTAGGAGAAATAATTTCCATTATTTTTCGATTTCTTTATCAAAAGTAATTTTCAGGTCATTTATTTTGCTGATCTCCGCCTGTGACCATCTCAGGCTTTCTTTTAATTCAACCCTGCGGATCAATTGATCGACCGATGCTTCGGTCTTGCTTAAGAAGTACTTCGGATAAACACCGATCCAGACAATAAAGATCAAAATAGGAACGATCACAACTATTTCACGAAGTGAAACATCCTTAAGACTGTTATTTTTCTCGTTCGTGACCGGGCCGAAGATAAATCTCTGATACCATCTTAAAAGATATATTGCCGCAAGTATTACTCCTGTAGACGAGAGAGCTACGAAAGACCAGTGAATATATTCGGACTGAAAAGCGCCGATAAGTATAAGGAATTCACCGATAAAACCGTTCAAACCTGGCAGCCCGAGCGATGAAAGCACAGTGATCATCAAAAATATTGCGTAAACCGGCACAATTTTAGCAATTCCACCGTAGTCGGCTATCATTCTCGTGTGTGTTCTTTCGTAGATCATACCAACCAGGAGGAATAATGCCCCTGTTGACAGACCGTGGTTGACCATCTGTATAATTCCGCCCTGTATCCCCTGCGGTGTTAATGCAAAGATACCGAGTATTACAAAACCAAGATGACTGACGGAAGAATAAGCTACAAGTTTTTTCATATCAGGTTGAACAAGCGCAACTACCGCTCCATATATAATACCTATTACCGAAAGTGTCAGCATATACGGGAGGAATTCAAAAACAGCATCCGGGAACATCGGAAGACAGAATCTGACAAAACCATAGGTTCCCATTTTAAGTAAAACACCGGCAAGTATGACACTGCCCGCAGTCGGTGCTTCGACGTGTGCATCCGGAAGCCATGTATGGAACGGGAATAAGGGGACTTTGATCGCAAATGCCAGGGCAAAAGCGGCAAAAAGCCAGAACTGCACATCAGCAGAAATAGGATTTTCCATTATTGTCTGAATACTGAAAGAGATCGTACCGGATGCCTGATAATTCAGATAAACAAGATAAAGTATCGCAACAAGCATCAATACCGATCCGAACATGGTATACAGAAAGAACTTCACTGCAGCATATAAACGTCTTTTTCCGCCCCAGACACCAATTATGAAATACATCGGAATGAGCATCAGCTCCCAGAATACATAGAACAGGAAAAAATCAAGTGATACAAAGACACCGATCATACCCGTCTGCAGCAGAAGGATAAAGAACATAAATTCTTTAACATGCTCCTGGACGGCATTCCATGTTGAAAGAACGACTATAGGAGCCAGAAAAGTGGTCAGCATAAATAATAATATCGATATTCCGTCAATTCCTACAGAACAGGAAATACCGAGAGACGGTATCCAGTTAAAGCTTTCGGTAAACTGCATTAGTGTAGAGGATCCGTCAAATCTCAGGAAGACAGGTATGGAAATTATAAAATCGACCAGTACCGTGATCAGAGTTATCTGTCTGATCAGATTCTTCTTTTCACCCGGCACCAGAAGTATTCCTAATGCTCCTGCAATTGGAAGAAAAAGTATTATTGATAATATATGTGACTCAATGAAGTTCATATTGTAAACATCTCACAATAAAAGATCTTATCAGGGGAACTGTTACATTAAGAACAAGCTTATTACAACGATCCCGCCGATTATAAATATTACTATATATTCCTGAACATAACCCGACTGCAGCTTTCTTATTATCTGCCCGCCGCCGCGGAACATTGTTCCGGTACCATTAACGATCCCGTCGATAAATTTAACATCGAATATCTTCCAGAAGAAGTTTGAACCTGCGTAAAACGGTTTGACTACAGCATAGTCATAAATTTCATCTATATAGTATTTGTTATATACTGTTGTGTAAATAGCTCCCAGTTTTTCTGAAATACGGTCCGGCATATCAGACGGTTTAAAATAGAGCCTGTAAGCTATGTAGAATCCTGTGGCTGCTATTGCAATCGCAAGTATCATCAGAAGGTATTCTATCGGACCGTGAGCCATTTCCCCGCTGTGTTCGGCAATAACATGTTCCGCTTCCTCAAAAACCGGCAGGAGAAAATGTTCAAAGTGATTAGCATCAGGAAGAAGCGATTTCGGGATCCCGATAAATCCCCCAATTACAGAAAGAACAGCCAGAACAATTAAAGGAATCGTCATAACTTTTGGTGATTCGTGCAAATGCGCTTCAGCTTCCGGTTTAACTCTTGATTCTCCAAAAAATGTCATAAAAACAAGCCTGAACATATAAAACGCTGTGATACCTGCTGCTAAAGCACCGATGATCCAGAGGATGACGCTTCCTCTTGGGCTTGCAAAAGTGAACCAGAGTATCTCATCCTTGCTGAAGAATCCCGATAATAACGGCGCGCCTGCAATTGCCAGTGTTGCAACGAACATTGTTTTAAAAGTTACCGGGAGGCGGTCTTTCAGTCCGCCCATGTATCTCATATCCTGTTCACCTGATAAAGCATGAATCACACTTCCGGCTCCAAGAAATAACAGAGCTTTAAAAAAGGCGTGTGTCATCAGGTGAAAAATACCTGCGGAAAATGCACCGACACCGACAGCCATCACCATATATCCAAGCTGGCTGACCGTTGAGTATGCAAGTACTTTTTTAATATCATTCTGTGCAATTCCAATTGTCGCAGCAAATAAAGCGGTAAGTGCTCCGACAATTGCAACTACGAGCATACTTGTTGGGGCTAAGGCATATAACAGATTGCTTCTTGCCACCATGTAAACACCGGCTGTTACCATAGTTGCAGCATGGATCAGAGCACTGACAGGTGTAGGGCCTGCCATTGCATCGGGGAGCCACACAAACAACGGGATCTGAGCGGATTTACCAATTGCACCGACAAAAAGCAGCAGGGTTATTGCAACTATAGCTGTATCATTATAACCGGCATAAGATTCTGCTTCATGAAAAACTTCGGAGTATGCAAGGCTGCCGAATACTTTGAACATAAGGAACATTGCCAGCAAGAAACCAAAATCTCCGATCCTGTTAACGATAAAAGCTTTTTTACCGGCATCGGCTTTTGCATTATCTTCATACCAGAATCCGATGAGAAGATATGAACACAGTCCGACGCCTTCCCAGCCGATGAACATCAATAAATAGCTGTCTCCGAGAACAAGGATAAGCATCATCATTACAAAGAGATTCAAATAGGTAAAATACCGGGCGAATCCTTTGTCACCGTGCATATATCCTGCCGAATATATATGGATAAGAAAACTCACACCTGTTACAATTAGCGCCATAACTGCCGACAACGGATCAAAAAGCAGTGAGAAATCCACATGAAGAGATCCGGAATTGATCCAGGTAAAAATTGTATGCGTGATCTGACGCTCATCTGCGTGCATAGAAATGAGCTGGAAAAAATTAATTACAACGATAATAAAAGACAGGCCGATAGCACCGCTGCCGATCAAAGCAACAACTTTTTCGGAGAATTTTTTACCGAAAAATCCGTTTAAAATAACTCCGATAAGAGGAAAAAGTAATATTAAGCCAAGATTATCCATAATATATTTATTACCACTTCATAAGATTTAATTCATCGACATTTGGTGTTTTCTTCAGCCTGAATATCGCAATGATCAATGCTAATCCGACAACGACTTCTGCTGCCGCCACTACCATAACCATGAAAACAAAAATCTGACCGTTTAACGAATGCAAATAGGACGAAAAAGCTACAAAAGTAAGATTAACCGCATTAAGCATCAATTCGATCGACATAAAGACCACGATAGCATTTCGTTTTACTATCACACCAAAAACACCGATAGCAAAAAGAATTCCGCTTAATATTAGATAATTTGCAAGTGGTATCATACTTTATTCGTCCAATTTTTTCTTTGCCAGAACAACTGCACCGATAATTGCAATGATCAGGATTATTGATGTTATTTCAAAAGGAAGCAGATAGGTCGTAAAAAGCATTTTTCCGACCAGCTGTGTATTTCCTTCCTGGTTAATTATTTGTTGTGTTAATTCACCGCCTGCTCCCAGAGAAGCGCCTCTTTTTATAAGGAATAAAACCTCGAATATCATTATTATAGCTGCGCTTATACCAAGGATCTTCAGACTTAGTAATTTTTCGAACTCACTTACAATTGCTTTGAGATTCAGCAGCATTAACACAAATAGAAACAGCACCATTATAGCACCGGCATAAACAAGCACCTGGATCACAGCAAGAAAATGTGCATTTAACAGTGCAAATAATCCGGCAAGACAAAAAAATGTAACAATCAGAAACAAAGCGCTGTGCACCGGATTTCTGCTCATGATAACCATCACTCCCGATGCTATTGCTATAATTCCAAATGCGTAAAAGAAAAGATATTCCACATCTATTACCGGTTAAAATTTAATCCTGAAAAAACTAATTTGTTAAAGCTACAACAATCGCTGTTACCAGAACATTTATAATTGCCAGGGGTAAAAACACTTTCCATCCAAGATCCATAAGCTGATTATATTTGAATCTTGGAAGTGTCCATCTTACCCAGATAAACATTATTACAAAACATGCTGTTTTAACAAAAAATGCACATACCTGAAGCAGCTGCAGCAGCAAATCAGGCATAGGTATATGTTCGATATACGGCAGATGCCAACCACCGAAAAATAAAGTTATTATAATTGCTGATGACGTTACCAGATTCATATATTCAGCAAGCAGGAACATTGCAAATTTCATACTGCTGTATTCAGTGTGATAACCTGCAACCAGTTCCTGTTCAGCTTCTGCCAGGTCAAAAGGCAATCTGTTCGTTTCTGCAAAAGCCGCAATCAGAAACAAAATAAACGCCAGCGGATGGACAAAAACGTTCCATTGCGGTATAATTCCGAAAATCATATGTTGCTGCTGTTCGACAATGACAGGAAGTTTCAGCGAACCTGCAACAAGAATGATCCCAACAATAGACAAACCCAGGGTCAATTCATAACTGATCATCTGAGCTGAAGCCCGAAGACCTCCGAACAGAGAGTATTTATTGTTTGAAGACCATGCTCCCAACACTATTCCGTATACTCCGAGTGAAGCAATTGCAAATATAAAGAGCAGTCCAAAATCAAGATCTGCGATCTGCAGAGGGACTATTCGTCCCATAATTGTTATTTCATGACCAAAAGGTATTACCGCCAGGAGCAGGAAAGCAGGAACCAGAATAATAAGTGGAGCAAGCAGGAAAACAACTTTATCTCCCTGTGCAATCATCAGGTCTTCCTTGAAAATAAGCTTCAGGAAATCTGCTAAGGGCTGTAAAATACCCTGTGGGCCTACACGGTTTGGTCCCAGTCTATCCTGTATAAATCCGCTGAGCCGGCGTTCGGCCAGAATAGTCACGGCTGCTGCTGTAAGCATAATCACGCAAATTACAGCAACTTTAATTACAGCTATTAACAGATCCACTGAGTCCATAACCAAAAACTAATTCCGATCTTTATTTTCGGATATTAGAATTCCTTTATCATTTAATTTAAAATGTGACAGATCATTCAAGACAGGATATTTTTTTGACATCTTCAAAAATATATCACTTGAAGAAAACCATTGGAGCTGATTAGCGCCGCTTCCGGCAATTCTCCTTAAAATATCCCATGTATTTTTACTACCTTCAGGACCAGCTACCGCCCTTTCGTGAAGCTGGAGTCTTTTCTGATAATTTACAAATGTGCCGTTTTTTTCCATATAAGTAAATCCCGGAAGGACTACATCTGCCATTTCAGCAAGCGGTGACCAAACAATATCCTCGACAGCAAGAAATTTCAGCCGTTTTAAAGCTTCCATAGTTCTTTCAGGTATATCGGACAGGTCATTGTGTATAATATATACCGCTTTGACTTCACCTGATTCTATTTTTGTTAATATAGTCTCACCAAAAAGATCAGGACCGTTAAGTTCAAAAACGAATTTTAATCCTTCCTGGTTAGGAAGTTTGTCACCTTTTATAACAAAGCCGCTCTTAAATTTCTGATCATCCTCAGCATGAGGTTGAAAAATACCTGAAATTGATGAAGAATTAAAAGTTTTCAGAAATTCTTTTAATGCAAAAGCGTCCTCATTTAATGTACTCCCGGAAACCAGACCGGCAACGGCACCTTTTGTTTTCTGGAATTTCCCAAAATTATCTCTAACTGCCTTTAAAGCGTCATCCCATGCTGAATCTGAATATTTCCCGTTTTCCTTAATTTTCGGGATGGACAGCCTCTCAAGATCATTGTATTTTTTATAAGCATATCTGCCTGTATCACAGATCCAATGTCCGTTCACATTTTCATTATAACGCGGTTTTATTCTGAAGATTGAATCTTCATAAGAATCGATATAAACATTACATCCGGAACTGCATTCTCCGCAAACGGCTTTGTTGTTTTCCAGATGCCAGACTCTTGTTCGATGTATAAAATTCTTGTCTAATAATGCTCCGACGGGACAGATATCAGTGACATTTCCCGCAAGAATGTGATCGAGTTCTTTATTCTCACCGACTGCGATCTCGTTATGGCTTCCTCTGTGAACAAGACCGAGCTGAGTATCACCTGCTACTTCTTCCATAAATCTGATACAGCGCGTACATAAGATGCATCTTGTCGTAGCAAGCTGAATGTTCGGACCGAGACCTTTAAAAGGAGGTACACGTTTTTCTTCTTTGTATCTGCTGTGAGAATTGCCGTAGTCAAAAGAAAAATCCTGGAGACTGCATTCTCCTGCTTTATCGCAGGTTGGACAATCTAACGGATGATTCAGTAACAAGAACTCCAGTACGATCTGTCTTGATCTTTTGACTTTTTCCGATTCAGTCAGGACAACCATAGCTTCAGTCACTGGAGTTGCACAAGCGATCACTTCTCTCGGCATTCCTTCCACTTCCACAAGACATAATCTGCAGCTACCAGCTTTAGTGAGAGCAGGGTGATAACAATAACGGGGTATAAAAATACCGTTCTGATCAGCAGCTTCAATTATTGTCGTCCCAGGTTCAACTGAGATATTTTTTCCGTTAATTGTAAAATTTATCAAAACACAACCTTAAATAAAAATTCCCGAATTAAGATTTGAAAGGGCATTTTTTCTGTTTAATATGTTCTTCAAATTCTGATCTGAATTTTTTTGCAAAAGCTCTTACAGGCCATGCTCCCGCTTCACCGAAAGCACATATAGTTCTGCCTTCAATATTATCAGTAATATTGAGCAGCAGGTCAATATCACCTTCCTCACCTTTTCCATGTTCTATACGGTCAACAATTTTATTCATCCACGGCATACCTTCTCTGCAGGGTGTGCATTGACCGCAGGATTCGTGGGCATAGAATCTTGTCAGGTTCAGACATGCATCAACCATACACACAGTTTCATCCATAACTATCACAGCGGCAGAGCCTAATGCAGATCCGATCTTTTGAAGTGAGTCAAAGTCCATATTTACATCAATTTCATCAGCAGTCAGAACAGGCATGGATGAACCGCCCGGGATAATACCTTTTAATTGATTATCATTCCTGATACCGCCCGCATGTTCATAGATCAATTCACGAAGTGATATTCCCATCGGGAATTCAAACAGTCCCGGATTTTTTACATGTCCGCTTATCGCATATATCTTTGTACCGGTACCTCTTTCGACTCCGATCTTAGCATATTCCGAACCGCCGTTATTTATTATATATGGTATATTTGCGAGTGTTTCAGTATTATTCACAACTGTGGGGCAGTCAAAAAGTCCGACAATTGCAGGGAAAGGAGGTTTGACACGAGGCTGACCTCTCTTACCTTCAATAGATTCTATCAAGCCGGTTTCCTCACCGCATACATATGCTCCGGCCCCCCTGTGAACATATACTCTGTGACTAAAACCGCTGTCTAAAATATTATCACCTAATATTCCTGCTTCTTCTGCTTCCCTGATCGCTCTTTCAAGGATCTTTGCTTCGTGGTAAAATTCCCCTCTGATATATATATAAGACACGTTACACTTTATTGCATAAGAAGCAATAATATTACCCTCAATGGTCATATGAGGATCACGCGTCATTATAACTCTGTCCTTAAAAGTTCCGGGTTCACCTTCATCGGCATTATTTATCAGGTAACGCGGTTTATCGGAATCTTTAGGGATAAAACCCCATTTTACACCAGCTGGAAAACCTGCGCCGCCTCTTCCCCGGATCCCTGATTTTTTCACCTCTTCTATAACCTGATCAGGGCTCATATCCTTAAGAGCTTTACGGAGCGCAGTATACCCTCCGGCAGCCTGATAATCAGCCAGGCTTCCGGTATAACCGGGTTTCTCCATATTTGCCATTACGATCTTCATAATCATATATTTCTTATATCAGGGAAGTTCTTCCAATAATTTGTCGATCTTTTCTTTGGTCAGATCTTCATAATAATCATTATTTATTCTCATGACCGGCGCAGTCCCGCATGAACCGAGACATTCAACCTTCAGTAATGAGAATTTATTATCCGGAGTAGTCTCACCGGGTTTAATACCAAGTTTATTTTTAAGGTAATCTACAATATCCTGTGATCCCAGGAGAGAACATGACAAAGTACTGCAGACCTGGATGACATATTTACCCTTTTCCTCCCGGAAATACATCGTATAAAAACTCAGAGTATCGTTGACTTCTGCAGGGGTTAAGTCAAGAAGGCCGGCAATATATTCAATGCAATCTGTTGTTATATAGCCGAAATCCTGTTGAGCGAGATGCAAAGCAGGTAATAAAGCTGCCCGCTTTGTCGGATATCGTGTTATAATATCGTTAAACTCTTTTAGAGATTCTTCTTTAAATTCAAAAGCCATATCAAATTTTGCTTGTATTACCTGTCTAATTCACCTGCAATTATATTCAAACTCCCAAGTACCGCTACAGAATCGGACAACATTCCTCCTTCGAGAAGCTTTGGGAAAGCCTGATAATTAATTAATGATGGAGGCCTTACTCTTAATCTGTACGGTCTGTTTGTACCGTCACTTACAATAAAAAATCCTAGTTCGCCATTCGGCACTTCAGTAGCTGAATAAATTTCGCCGGATGGAGGTTTTATACCTTTATGCTCCATTGTAATCATAAAGTGATGGATCAATTCTTCCATATTATTATAAACATCTTCCTTATCGGGAAGAATTGTCTTGGGATCATCAATATTGACGCTGCCCTCTGGCATGTTTTCCAGGGCTTGTTCAACAATCTTTAGAGATTCATTCAATTCTATCATCCTGACCCAGTAACGGTCATAACAATCACCCTTTTCAGCAACAGGGATGTCGAATTCAAAATCATCATAGGAAGAATAAGGTTCATTTTTTCTTATATCCCAGGGAACACCGGAGCCCCTCAGACTCGGTCCGGACAGGCCGTAGTTTATAGCATCTTCTCCATCAATCACTCCGACACCACGTGTTCTTCCAATCCAAATTTTATTTCTTGATAACAGAGAATCGACCTCTTTAAATACTTTTGGGAAACTTTTAATAAAATCTCTTGCCATCGGAAAGAACTCATCCGGCAGTTCTTTCATCATTCCGCCGACCCTTGTAAAACTTGTTGTCAGCCTTGTACCGCATCCGACCTGGAACATATCGTAAAGGACCTCTCGTTGTTCAAAGAAATACAGGAACGCAGTAAAAGCGCCTATATCGAGTGCAGCTGTTCCGATCGAGACAAGATGGTCAGAAATTCTTGATAGTTCTGCCAGAAGAACTCTGACATATTCGCATTTTTTTGTCACCTTTATATCAAAGAGTTTTTCTGCGGCAATGGCAAAACCGATATTATTGTTCAGAGGTGAAAGATAGTTCATCCTGTCCGAAAGTGTGATGAACTGGTTATATGTCAGTGTTTCAGCCAGTTTCTCAAATCCGGTATGAAGATAACCTACATGCGGTGTTGCTTTAACAACTGTTTCTCCATCAAGGACAAGTTCAAGTCTTAATGTGCCATGGGTAGCCGGATGCTGAGGTCCCATGTTCAGGGTGACTGTATCGGTATCCAGAGACGGATCAAGCTGATTTTCTTTTTTAGTCTGAGATTCTTCCATATATAAAGATCTATTCTTCTTTCAAATTCGTGAAATCACTGCGGTAACCTTCACCCGCCACAGGATAATCTTTGCGCAGCGGAAAACCCTGATAATCATCAGGCAGCAGTAATTTTCTTGGGTTCGGATGTCCTGTGAATTTAATTCCGAACATTTCCTCAATTTCCCTTTCCTGCCAGTTAGCCGTCTGCCATAAAGGCATCATCGAAGGGATATTCAGGTCTTCTTCCGGCACCAGTGCTTTTACTCTCAAGCGCCTGTAATAGGACATTGACAGAAGATGGTAAACAATTGCATATCTTTCATCGCCGCCGATCTTCAGATAATCCACCGCAGTTATATCAACAAGGAAATCAAAAACAGTATCTTTCGATTCCTTCAGGTATTTCATAATCTCAAATATATCATCTTTTTTAATGATGATAGAAAGATCACCTTTGAATTCCTCTGTTTTTATAAACGAATCAGGGAATTTTCCTGCAATATCATCGATGTATTTTTTCTCTTCTTCTGTCATTTTTTTTACATGATTAGAGTTAATCGGAATCAATCCCACTCAAATGCACCTTTTTTCAATAAATACAGGTAACCCAGAAGCAGAAGTGCTATAAAAGTGACCATTTCTATCAGGATAAAACTTCCTGCTGACAGGAGATCTTTATAGACAACAGCCCATGGATATAAAAAAACCACCTCAACATCAAATATTATGAATAACATTGCAACCAGGTAGAATTTTACATTAAAGCGGAATCGAGCATCACCTTCCGGATCAATGCCCGATTCGTATTTGATATTCTTAACTGGGTCGAATTTTGAAGGGCCAAATAAGTGAGTGGCAATAAGGATCGCACCACCTACGGCTAACCCGAATAAACCAAGAATCAAAACCGGAATATATTCACTAAGCATAATAGCTTCAATAAGTAAAACTTCATTAGGGTTAATGATGATTTCAAGAATAACAAAAATAGCCATTTTATAAAATTTAAGCAAGTGAATTTTACA
>JBHPLC010000170.1:0-3109 GCA_042564455.1 Candidatus Zhuqueibacterota bacterium
CATATTAACCTGAACTTGAGGGAAATATGATTGAAAAATTGAATGTAAAAAGGATAATTATCTGTTTTTCATTCCTTTTCATTTTATTTATTCCTTTTGATTTACATGCACAGGTGAAACTGACAGCAGAAGATCTGAAAAATCTTTCATTTGAAGAATTGATGAATGTTAAAATGGATGTTTCAGCGGCTATTACCAGATTGGTTCAGCCGGAGACACCTGCATCTGTTACGGTGATCACTGATGAAGATATCAGACATACTCCGGCCCGCAATATACTTGACCTGATTGAGATATATGTACCGGGCGCAATCTGGATGAATTATGAAGAGGGCCCGCAGATCGGTATAAGGGGTATTATCGCAAACCGTAACACAAAGTATTTGCTCAAGGTAAACGGAAGGACTATGAATATTGAAGCCCATTTCGGAGCAAAAACCGAGCTGGAACAATGGGCACTTGATGACATTCAAAAAATTGAGATCATTCGCGGACCTGGATCGGTAACTTATGGGCCGGGCGCTATAGCAGGAGTTATTAATATTGTTACGCATGATGCTAATTCCGTACAGGGATTAAGTGTGAGTGCAAATTACCTGAATGAATATGATTCCAAGGGCTTATCAATTCAGAATGGCTTTGAGTCTGAAAAAGTAGATGTTTATGCCTATTCAAGTATAACCCGTACAACAGGATTTTTACCCAGGCATTTTCTGGTAACAAAAAACAATGAAGCTGGATATATAGGGAAGAGTATTCTTCCTGACAGAGAACCTATGGATTATTTTGCAGATTATCAGGATGATCCACAGATCAAATTTTTTATTAATGCAGATTTTCTAAACAGCTGGTGCTTCTGGTCTCGCTATACTCAGCAGGGTTCGACGTGGTTTGGTAACGAAATGAAGAATATAGTTAATGGGGCACATATTAATCAGCAGTCGATCAGAGACAGGCAGTGGGCGATTGCTCTTGAATATGATAAAGATCTGAGTGAAACAGTCTCAATGTCCTCAATCTTTAGCTATAGTACATCTGATGCTGAGCGCAGGAATGATAGAATGCGTTACCCGGATCCTGACCATGTCTTGAACAAACAGGTTGATTTCAGTGAGAAAAAAACCAGCCTGAACGGGATTATCAACTGGTATCCTGAAGACAGGTTAGAATTGGCAGCCGGTGCAGAATATTCATTTTATAGTTTCGGTTCCGGCTGGTTTGATGATGATAATGATATGAAGCTTGGAGAGAACGGTATTATTGTCAGCGGGCCTTTCTCAAATGCGATCCTTGCCGGAAATGAAGGCAGTGCTGAAAGGGACAGTACCGAAATATTTGTCGGCAGCGGGTGGAATTCACATATGTACTCACTCTTTTCTGAAGCAAATCTCGAAATAAAATCCGGATTCAAAGCTCTTTTGTCCGGGAGAATGGATAAAAACACATATTCAGATTGGCTGTTTTCACCAAGGATTGCTTTGATCACAAATATCTTTAATGATCATTACGCAAAATTGATTGTACAGAGATCAGTTCGAATGAACACGGCAGGACAACTTTATACTGACGATTTTAACGGGAATGAATATGGCACTGAAACACTTAAAGGCCTTGAACTGATCTACTCTGCATACATCGGTGACGACCTTTTGTTAAATCTATCCTGTTTCAGAAATAATATTGACATAATCGCCTGGGATGATGAAATAAATGCTTCAAATCCAGTAGGAAGATTAAAACTGTACGGTATAGAAGGTGAATATAAACAAACATTACCGTTCGGAAATATAGGAGCCAGCTACTCGTTTGTGAAACAGCTTGACTGGAAATTAGAGGAAGGTGTATTCAGGAGTAGTATCAGCTATTCAGATTATAATCAGCCTGTAGGTGACGGGATCCAGACCGGGTATGGTAATGATCTTGCCAACTGGCCGAACCAGGCGTTCAAGCTTTTTGGTAGATTCTCTCTGTTAAACAGGATCACTTTTCATATTGATTCCAGAATTCTCTGGGATTTTCAGGGATCAAAAGATGGGTTGACGGGTCTGAGCAATGCAGTTGCCGGTACGGCAGATGAAGCTGCTGTATCAAACTCTATAAATGAAGTAAACAATGTAAATACATATGAAAATGATTTTCGCTCGAATTTTTCACTCTCATATTTATTGAATGAAAATTTTGAGATGCAATTTTATGGATTGAATGTATTCGGAGCGAACAAAAATAAACGATACTCGTATGATTATGGAAATGACAAAACTGCTCCGGCAGGTGTCAGGTTCGTTGAAGAACCGCGAGTATGGGGTTTGAAATTGAATTACAGAATAAAATAAGAAATAGATGTTGATCTTCAATAACAGAATTAGAGTATAAGAATATGTTAACAAAAAATCTGTCAGGTAATATGGAAAAACTTAGATTGTCAATTTTTCATGCCCTCGATCAGTTATGCCCAGGTTGCGGCAGAATACGCGTTGAAAGCTTCTTATATCGAAAAATTCATTACATATATTGAATGGCCTGATGACAGTACACGAACTGCTGCAGATACCCTATTTGTTATTAGTGTAATAGGGCGAAATCCGTTTGATGATAACCTGGAAAAAACGTTCAAAGATTATAAAGTAAAGAACAGGAATGTTGTCGTTAAATATATTTCAAGAGTCGATGAAATTAAAGATTCGAAGATATTGTTTATCACAGAATTTCAAAAGAACAATCTGTCCAATATTTTAGCTTATACGAAAGGCCGGGATATTCTGACAATAAGCGATACAAACGGATTTTGTGAATCCGGAGTACTTATCAATTTGTATCCTCTGGAAAGTAGATTGCGTTATGAGATCAATTTGAATGAAGTTGGAAAATCGGATTTGAAATTTGATTCGCTTTTCCTGAATAGTGCAAGAAAGATCGGGAAAACGGGAGGTTCTTATGAAAATGATTAAGAACCTGTCGATAAAGAATAAACTCATAAGTGTAATTTTAGTGGTCACAGTATTAGCCCTGATTATAGGATTTACTTTTGTTATAGTAACAAATGTAGATAGTCTAAAAGAAGAGCTTGTAGACAATACTGCATTAAGCGCTACTCTTGTCGGTGAATATT
>JBHPLC010000171.1:0-3102 GCA_042564455.1 Candidatus Zhuqueibacterota bacterium
TATTTATGTGTGATGATCTTAATCCTTAATTCTGACTTTGCGTCTGCTCAAATAACAAATGTCAATGATGAGACATATCTGATTCTCGCATTGAGGAAAGAAAAAGCACGTTTTCAGGAGATAAAGGATAGGTGGGAACTTCGGCAGAAAGAATACGAGAGTGGAATAACTACACTTGAATTGTATAACCGGACTAAACAGGAATTTGAGGTTGCGTTGGTTGTCTACCAGCAGGCTCTTCTAAGGGTGGTTTTTGACCAGCCTTACATTATCGTTGAAGAAGCAGTTAAATACCAGGCTCAGCCAGGTGAAAGAAAACATGTACGGTTGAAATTGAGGAATACCACCAGCGGAAAACTCGATTACCAGAAAGTACTTGAACAGGAAGGAGAACTCTTGTCAGAAGATCTCCTTCTTGACAGGATCAGCAATGTTTTTGTTTCTCTCATAAATATTGAGGATAATACCATAATCAGCAAACCTTATGAAAAACGGATCCCGTATATTCTGTTCGGGGAATCTGTAGAAGTTGATTTTGAACTGCTGAGAGATGTGGAAAATGTAAGAATAAGTATGGTCTATGTAGATAAAACATCAATTAAAGATGTTTATCTCGAAAAAGATGTGACAGCAAATAAGGTTGATATTACATCAACCCAGTTTTCCCAGGAAGCAGAACTGGGAGCCAGCACAACCTACAATCTCAGGCTTGAAAGATTTTCCGGTGAGGATGATGTCTATTTTCTCGAACTTGTGAACCTGCCGCGGCAGATAACATACAATTTTGTTGAACAGGGCTCACCATCGAGGATCTCAAGTATAAAATTCTCAGAAGGTATTACTGCAAAAAATATTACACTAACGTTGTTTATGCCGGAAAGAAGCGACGCAAGTGTTGTTACCGATCAGCCTCTGAATTTTTATTTGATCTCCTTCTCTCAGGACAAAAGAGATGAATTGGGAGATTTGAGAGGAAGAACTTTTACACCGGCAGAGATTCAGGAGATCAGCGTCGGATTTGAAAACCTTGAGATAATACCTAAAGGTGTCGGAGAAGTTGATATTCTTCTGGATAATATGTATTTTCCGATCAAACAGGGAGAAGTGCTGACTATAGAAGCGAAGGTCAGAAATATCGGTTCCAGAAGGCTGGACAATGTACAGCTGGAAATTGAAAGTCCCTTGAAATGGGATGTGACCGCAAATCCGGAACTGATATCATCTATCGATGTAGGCGGCGAAGAGGATATAGAAATTATTGTCTCCACTTCAGAAGATCCCGGAATTGGGGATAACACTGTTACAATAAAAGCACAGGCTATGGCAGATAACAGGAATATAGAGAGCGATGATAAGGATATCAGAATTCACGTAGAAGCAGAGAAAAATATCTTGGGAACATTTGTCCTTGCCGCATTTCTTATAGCTATAGTTATTGGTATTGTAGTTTTAGGAAGAAAATAGTGAAAATTTTTTGAAACTCTATAAAATTAGTAACGTATACGATTTTGAAACGAGGGAAAAGTGTTTATCCAATTAAAAACTTTCGTCCTAGTTTCAAATACAATGATCCCCTTAAGCAGCCCTCTTCTGCCTCGGCGGAGGGGGGTTTTTTATTGTATTAATTACTGCTTGGAATAACCGTCCAGACTCCTCGGATGAGAAAGAATATCTGCTTTTTTCGCCAGTTCCGTATAAGTTTCTATATCTGTTTTCCCATACCAGTAATCCCCAAAACGGGCCAATCCTACCATTATAAGAAAAAGTGCGGCAAAAGCTACTCCGTACCAGATCGGTTTTACTTTGAATTTCTTGCCGGGTAGAGAAAAATACAGACAATCTTTTACAGGGCAGACAGCAGTGCACTGCTGGCACGAAAGGCATTCTTCTGATCTAATTGTTGATGATGTGGCAACCGGCAGATAACTCGGACACTCTTTGTCACAAAGCCCGCAGTCAATACATGTAACTGTGTCACGCCGGATTTTCATAGGACTTATTCTGGAAAATAATGCCAGTAAAGCGCCGTATGGACAAAGATATCTGCACCAGAAATTCTTTAACAGCAATGTTAAAAGTGCAAGAATTCCCAGCACCGACCATGTGAGACGGGAGGGAGGATTAAAATAATCGAGCATCTTAACATCGGATACAATATTGTATTCGCCGGAAATAAAAACCTGTAATGCCTGGGTGCTCATCCCCAGTATCACATATAGAAATAAAGCCAGAAGAATATATTTAAGACTCCTTAAAGGAATATCAAGCCATTTCGGCGGTGTCAGCATTATACCGAGTTTTATCCCGAGCCGCGTAAATACTTCCGAAACCAGACCGACCGGGCAGAACCATGAACAGAATCCCCGGCGCATCAATATAGCCGAGATAACTGCGAAAGAAATAATTACTACTCCGGCAGGATGAACAGTCAGAGCAATCCCCGATTTCAGCAAAAGCCAGAGCTCCATTAAAGAGCTGATAGGCAAAAAACCCTCGACACCCGGAGGGCGGTCCGACATAGAGACCGGTAGATCAGAACGGACTCTTCCGACAAATTCAACAAATTCCCAGCCGATCCATATTATTAACGCTGCAAAACCAAGCTGAGATATCAGACGCGGTTTTAACCATTCGCTCTTCTCGATCCTTTCCCCGTTAAGGACCGGACGGGTACCTATTCTTTCTTTTGTTGTAGTATCATTAATAAATTCTTCAGTATTTTTTGTCTTAACAAACGGTGACATTACTTCTCTTCCTGCATTAGATGTTCAATAGTGGTTGTGTTCAATACATCTCTGAACTGTTCTGATAAACCTTTCCATTTTGAATGCATAGGACATGGGGAATCTTCAGAGCATTCCGGACTTCCCCAGAAACAATCGGTAAAAAATTTTCCCTCTCCCAGGGATTCAACAACTTCCAGTATATTAATGGCTCCGGCATCTTTGACCAAGGCAAAACCGCCGCCCAATCCCTTTCTCGAATACAAATATCCTTTCTTTGCAAGCATCTGCATAGTTTTGCCGAGATAATTGACCGGCAGGTCAAGTTTTTCCCCTAACGCCTTAGCCCCCATATATTCACCTTTATCAAGTTCTCCAA
>JBHPLC010000172.1:0-3102 GCA_042564455.1 Candidatus Zhuqueibacterota bacterium
TTAAATTACATGAAATTTCTTAACGTTCAAAGATAGTTCAAGTTAATTTTAAGTTTGAGGATAATATGTATATAGGAAATTTGAAAGATGTAAATAAAGAAAAGATTACAGTTGACGGGGCTAAAGGCGTTTCGCTTCAGTGGCTTTTATCTCAAAAGGAAGAAGTTCCCTATTTTTATATGAGATATGTTACAGTTGAACCCGGGGGTATAATACCGTTACATTCTCATGAGGTTATCCATGAAATGTATATTGTTAAGGGTGAAGGGGCTGTTTTGCTTGAGAAAGAGGAAAAACATATTGAAGAGGGGAATTTTGTATATATGCCCTCTGATAAAATACATGGTACAAAAAACACAGGCACCACAAATCTGGAATTTATTTGCTGTATAAATAAAGCCTGATTATAGTCGAATAAAATAAAGCGTAGGTTTAAGTGAATCAGCCAACTTGTTCTAATATTTTCGGTTATAATCATATTTATTGGAATTTCGCTTGATTTTTGTATATTACATTGATAAATTATTGAAATTAAAGAATATATGATACTAAGATCTTTAATACATGGCTGAAAGTAAAGAAAAAGTCACCGGGAAAAATACCAAAATATCTAAGAAGCAGAAGCCTGTAAATAGAGAGGATATTTCTTCTCTGATTCAGGCTTTTGATTTTTTCACCAAAAATACTGAAAAACTACGGGAATCTTATAATAACCTGCAGGTGGAGATCTCCGCCTTAGATCTGGAACTTGAGAGGAAAAAAGAAGAACTATATGTCAGCAAAAAGAAGATAGATGCGATAAAAAATCATCTTGAGCATATCCTTGAAAGTATGAATCTGGCGGTTGTAGTAATTAACCTTGAAGGGGAGATATCAATATTTAATAGAGCCGCAAGTGAAATAACAGGATATCCCGCAAGAGAGATCATTGGGAAACCTTATGCGGAGATTTTTGGGGAAGATAATATATTTGAAAATACTCCCGGATATACTCTGAAAGAAGGAAAAGAGAAACAGAATAAGGAAAAGAGTATAATTGCCAGAGAAGGTCTGTCAATTCCTGTGGAATTCAGCACCTCACTTGTGAGAGATGAAAAAGGAAATGTAATTGGTGCGGTTGAGATCTTCAGCGACTTAAGGGAAATCAAAAAACTGCAGGAGGAAGTACAGCAGTCAAGAACATTGTCTGCTCTGGGTGAAATGGCAGGTAATGTAGCGCATGAGCTCAGAAATCCACTTGGAGGAATCGGAGGATTTGCCGCTCTCCTGGAAAGAGATATTGAAGTAGAAGATCCAAGAAGAAAACTCGTTCAGAAAATAATTGAGGGTGTCTCCAGGTTGAACCGCGTAGCGACAAATCTGCTTGTATATACAAGGCCGGTACGACCCAAAAAGAGGCCGGAAGATATTATTAAAGTGGTTGAGGATATACTTACTTTTGTGGAGGTCGAATTAGAGCAGGAAGAAAATGAGATTAAGTTGGAGAGAGATTATTCATTTAAAAGCTTTGATATCAATATAGATCCTGAACTTTTTCAGCAGGTAATGTTGAATATTGTTAAAAATGCTGTTCAGGCGATGGAATACAAAGGTTTGTTAAAGATAAGCATTGTCGATAATAAAGAAAAAGAGAAGATCGAAATTAAAATTAATGATTCAGGACCCGGGATCCCTGAAGAGGATATAAAGAAATTATTCCTGCCGTTTTTTACAACAAAAGCTGACGGTACCGGACTGGGATTATCTATTGCAAAGAAAATTGTTGAAGCTCATAGCGGAGAAATTATTGTTGAGAGCAGTAATAATGGAACGGTTTTTAGTATTGGTTTCCCGTACTGATTAAATTCTCATTTTAGTATAGAGATCGATATATGGCAAACAAAATTTTGATTATTGACGACGATTCTTTGATGAGAGATTTCCTGGAGGAAACAATATCAAGGATGAATATCGAGGTTAAAACCGCGGCTAACGGTGAAGAAGGAATAGAATACTTCAAACAGAGCGAATTCGATATGGTAATATCTGATATTCGTATGCCCGATCTATCCGGAATAGAAGTGCTGAAACATGTAAAAGCCGTAGATCCCGACATGACGGTTATTATGATGACCGCTTACGGTACAATTGATAATGCGGTTGAAGCGATGAAAGAGGGGGCGTTTGATTACATTACAAAACCATTTTCTGCAGATGCTATCGAATTGATCATAAAAAAGGTTCTGAGATATATTAGCCTTGAGAATGAGAACCGCCAGCTGCGTAAGGAACTGGACGGAATATATGGATTTGACAATATTGTCGGTAAAAGTACGAAGATGAAAAAGATATTTGATACACTTGAATCTGTAGCAAAGAGTTCTGCAACAATATTCATTCAGGGACCCAGCGGGACAGGTAAGGAACTTGTGGCAAGAGCAATACATTATAACAGCCCAAGGGCAAATAAACCTTTTATAAAGACAAATTGTGCCGCTTTACCTGAAGGGATCATGGAAAGCGAACTGTTCGGGCATGAGAAAGGAGCCTTTACAGGAGCGATCAAAACAAAGATGGGACGTTTTGAGGCTGCCAATGAAGGATCACTTTTACTGGATGAAATAAGTGAAATGAGCCCGGCATTACAGGCAAAACTGCTGAGAGTGCTGCAGGAAAAAGAATTTGAACGGGTTGGAGATCATGTCAGTATAAGTGTTGATGTCAGGATAATTGCTACTACCAACAGGGATATAAAAGAGGAGATCAAGAACGGTAATTTCAGGGAAGACCTGTATTACAGGCTGAATGTTATCCCGATAATTATTCCCCCGCTGAAGGAACGCAAAAAAGATATTCCACTGTTGACAAATCATTTTATTGATAAATATAATAATGAACATATGAGAGAGATAAAGGGGATAAAGGATGATGCTCTCGAACTGCTGATGCGCCTCGACTGGCCTGGAAATGTCAGGGAACTTGAGAACAGGATTGAACGGGCAGTTATTATGTCCAAAGGGGAATTGCTCGAAACAAAACATTTTGTATTCGAAGATGATGATTTTGATCTGTTTTCCAAGTATGAGTCAGATGATACGAACCTTACTCTTTATGAAATGGAAA
>JBHPLC010000173.1:0-3055 GCA_042564455.1 Candidatus Zhuqueibacterota bacterium
ATATCTCTATAAAATTTAAAGCCGACTGCTTTATAAAACTCTGAAAGTCGTTATCTTTTTGCGGCATGTTTTATATACAAATGTTTCACGTGAAACATTTCCTACCTTATATTAAGTTTTTTCAGATATATCATCAGATTATGTCGGCAGAGGATATACCGGCAATTCTTGATGTCTGTCCCAAAGTCACAGGCCGCTGTTTCTGAAGTTTCTCCCGGGCTTCAAGTGATAAAAAATCCAGTTCAGCATAATTTATGTCTTTTGGTAAGTGAGAGTTTTCCATTCTGGAAAAATGCTCAATGTGTTTATTGAGCCTGTCAATGTAACCTTTATATTTAACTTTCATTTCAACCTGCGCCTTGAAAATTAAAGAACCAAGAAATTCTTTGTCGAACTCTGAAAATGGATCCATCTCCAGTAGATGATCAAAAAAGACTTCAGGCCGTTTTAAAAGTTTATGAAGATTTTCACTGGTTTTTAAGTTGGAACTGGGGATCTTTTCAAGTATCGGATTTGCTTTCTCAGGTTGTACATGCTTCTTCTTGAGATAGCTTATTATATCTGCTCTGATTTTTTTCTTCCGAATAGTTTTACCAAGAAGTTCATCGGATATCAATCCGAATTCGTTTCCGTACCGCATAAGTCTTTCATCAGCATTATCCTGGCGAAGAAGGAGTCTGTATTCTGCACTTGAAGTAAACAACCTGTATGGTTCAGTAATAGGTTTAGTAATAATGTCATCAATCAAAACACCGATATAAGCCTCCGACCTTTTCAAAATGAACGGAGATTCATTCCTGAGAAACCTGACAGCATTTATGCCGGCAATTATTCCCTGTGAAGCCGCTTCTTCATAACCTGAAGTGCCGTTTACCTGACCTGCAAAAAATAAGCCCTTCAGTAATTGTGACTCAAGAGTTGGATTCAGTTGATCAGATGGAAAGTAATCGTATTCAACTGCATATCCATAGCTCAAAACCTCGACTTTCTCAAATCCGGGGATCTCCCGTAAAGCACGAAGTTGTGTTTCAGAAGGTAGGCTTGTAGAGAATCCATTTAAATAGACCGATTCGGTTTTTAATCCTTCCGGTTCTAAAAACAGCTGGTGTCTGTCTTTATCTGAGAATCGATTGATCTTATCCTCTATCGAGGGGCAGTATCTTGGACCTGTACCTCTAATTTTACCTGTAAATAAAGGAGAATCACCAAAACCCTCACGCAGAATATCATGAATTCTTTCGCTGGTCCAACCGAGATAACATGCGATCTGAGGTGTTTCAATCCTTTTTGTACTGTAAGAAAAAGGCTGAGGAACCTCATCGCCATCCTGCCTGGTAAACATAGACCAGTTAATTGTACTGCCTTTTAGTCTTGGAGGAGTACCGGTTTTAAGCCGTGCTGTCCGTAAACCGAAGTTAGTTATACTCTTCGACAAGCCAACAGATGGAGGTTCTCCCTCTCTTCCACCATCAAATGTTTCTTTTCCCCTGAACAACCGGCCTTCTAAAAATGTTCCGCTGGTGATTATTACAATATTTGTTTGTATTAAATTGCCGGTCTTAAGCGTGATACCTGAAACACTATCTCCGGACACATTGACTTCCATAGCCTCATCCTGAACATAATCTAAATTGGGAGTCCGGTCTATGATGTTCCTCATGTACAATGAATATAATTCTTTATCTGCTTGCGCACGCGGAGACCATACAGCAGGACCCTTGGATTTATTCAGCATTCTGAATTGTATTCCGGCAGCATCAATAGCCTTTGCCATTTCTCCGCCCAAAGCATCGATCTCACGCACCAAATGGCCCTTTGCAAGTCCGCCGATCGCAGGATTACAGGACATTCTGGCAGCAGCATCCCTGTTCATGGTTATCAAAAGTGTTTTAAATCCTGACCTTGCTCCGAATAACGCTGCCTCGCATCCGGCATGCCCTGCTCCAATAACAACTATATCGTATTTATTTTCTTTGCCCATGTTTCACGTGAAACATTAAATTTCTAAATTCAGTTATTTTCCGATACAGAAATTCGAAAATATTCTGTTATACACATCTTCTGAAATTTTTTCACCGGTAAACTCGCTGAGAAGATTCAAAGAGTCTTGAATGTCTACACTTATATATTCAATAGAAACATCATGTCTGAGCCCCATAAGGGCCTGTTTTAAGCAGGTTCTGCAGTTTATTAATAACTGCTTCTGCCTTGAGCTTGTAATTATCTGACCATCAAATTCCAATATCTTATAAGAATCAATATATGATGATACAAAATCTCTGAGTTTCTTTAATCCCGTTCCGGATTTCGCAGATATAAATAAAACATTATCAGAAGAAAGTTTCTTTCTGTAAAAGTTTCTCGTATCTGCGGGCAATAGATCGATCTTATTATAAATATATACTTTCTTTTTGCCTTTCGAAATCTTTTCAGTCTTAGAGTATAAGCGGCGGATGATATCGGTTGAATTTATGTCTATTGTGGTGACGTCTTCGATCCAGAGGATCAGGTCAGATTTCTTTATATATTGAAATGCCCGTTTTATGCCTTCTTCCTCAATTGCCTCATTCGTATCCCTGATCCCGGCAGTATCAATTAATTTAATCACGGCACCTTTTATTGCAGTCATACCCTCAATGATATCCCGAGTGGTTCCCGGAACATCATGCACTATGGCTTTTTCTTCTTTAAGCAGTTTGTTTAATAGTCTGGACTTGCCGGAATTTGGAGGTCCGCAAATAACGATTTTAATGCCCTCCTCAATTCTTTTTCCGGTTTTATATGAGTCTGCCAGCTTTTTTAGTTCCCGAATAACAGAGTTTAAATCATTGATGCCTTTATCACAAACAAAAAAACTTTGACCCTCCTCTGAAAACTCAATTTCTGCCTGAATATCAGATAGTATTTCAAATATTCGACGCTGAATGTCTGAAATTTTTGTGCGTAATGAACCTCTGAGCTGTAAAAATGCATTTCTCAGGCCGGAATCACTTCTCGCATGTATGAAATGATTTACAGATTCTGCCTGGGTTAGATCCATTTTGCCATTAATAAA
>JBHPLC010000174.1:0-3054 GCA_042564455.1 Candidatus Zhuqueibacterota bacterium
TATAGTATAGACAAAATAAGCTTTTAGATCATTTTCTCTTGATTGGTCAGTTTGTGCGATCAGGAACGAACTTTAAGGAAATCCGGATGATGAAGGTATCATTAAAACGTATAATTATATTTTTGACGTTATTTGTGTGCTTTTATCCATATTCTCAGGCAAATTCTCAGATACTGGATTCGCTTAAATTCGTGTAAATTCAACATAATTTAAAGCCGTGGACTTTTTGTAATTCATGAATTTTCGAGCAAAATTACCTGTCTGATAACCAATCTCACCCTTATCGATTATTCCATTTAATACGCATGATTTGGAACTTACAGAAAACAAGAGCGGTTTTTATTGTGAAAAGTATATAAATTCGAAAGTTATATTGGAGATTATATTTATGAAGTCGAATGCAGTAAGTGTGAATGAATATCTGGATGAAATCCCGGAAAATAGAAAAGAATCCTTCTCTAAGCTTCGGGATACAATATTAGCAAATTTACCTGAAGGTTTTAAGGAAGAGATGAGTTACGGTATGATCGGTTATGTGGTCCCGCACAGCATCTATCCGGATGGATATCATTGTTCCCCCGAATTGCCACTACCTTTTATCAGCATTGCCTCACAGAAGAACTTTATCGCTCTATATCATATGGGTATCTATTCAAATCCGGAAATACTGGACTGGTTTGTTCAGGAATATCCAAAACACTGCAAGTTAAAACTAGACATGGGTAAAAGCTGCATCCGGTTCAAAAAACCGGAGCTGATCCCTTTCAAACTGATCGGAGAGTTAATGAGAAAAATATCCGTTCAGGACTGGATCAGAACATACGAGAAAAATATAAAAAACTGAAATGCTGGTTTAATCATGAAAAAGTTTATGCACCCTATGTAATTCTGCTTCCGTATCACTGACTAACTCATCCATAATTTCCCGGATCGTTTGTATTTTATCAATAAGGCCTACCGACTGACCGCTCATCAGCGAACCGTAAGATACATCGCCTTCAACAACTGCTTTCCTTAATGCTCCCATCCAGAATTCCTCGACCTCTAACTGTGCCGCAGCCCTTGATATCTCTCCATTATCCATTTTCCGGATCAGATCGAACTGCAGTTTCTTAAAATCTTCCTGCCCTTTATTCCTCAATGCTCTGACAGGGACCACCGGCAATCTTGAGTCAATTTGAGGATTTGCTATGGCATCACGCGCGTTTGCCCTGATAAATGCATCCTTGAATTTTGGATGTGCGCAGCTTTCTACTGCCGCGGCGAATTTTGTGCCTAACTGCACACCTGCTGCACCCATAATCATAAGATGCGCGCACATTCTTCCTGTCGCTATCCCGCCGGCTGCAAATACAGGAACCTTATCGGATATCTCGAACAGTACCTGCTGGAGAAGTATCGTAAGTGATACGTAACCAACATGACCGCCTGCCTCCATTCCTTCGAGGATCAAACCGTCAGCTCCGTAATTAAGCATCCTTTCTGCAATAGATTTCGTTGAAGCAAAACATAACACTTTTGCACCTGTTTCTTTGACTTTTAATACCTCCTTCTTACGGGGAAAACTCCCGGCGAAAACTACAAGTGGGACTTTATTATCACACACCATTTCAAGATGCTCTTGATAAAGAGGAGCTATTGTAATGAGGTTAATACCAAACGGTTTGTCAGTAAGTTCTCTTGTCTCATTTATCTGATCTTCAAAAAGGCCTGTTGGAGTGTTTCCGCCCGCAAGACTCGCAAAACCACCTGCATTGGATACAGCAGCGATCAACGGTGGATTGCTTATCCAGGTCATTGCTCCGCACAGGATGGGATACTTCACTCCCAGGAACTCACTCCCTCTTCTAAAGAGTTTTTCTGATAATTTCATTTATATTTCCACTTTTTTTGACTTAATATATATTGTTAAATATATAAATATATTCAGCGTAAACAAATCATAATTGCTGAAATATATTATCTCCGAAATAAAAAAAGCGCCCTAATAATATCAGAGCGCTTTATTATTACATAATATCTATTATTTGAGTTTTGTCGAAAATAATCCTGCTGGAGTGGAATAATACAGGAGGTTTCTCTTTTCATCTATTTTCATGTTCATAATTACATTAGGGATTGGTATGGTTGATCCTTCGTTGGTTTTGCTCATTTTAAATATTTCATTCCAGCTTTCGCCGTTATTCTTCGAACAGATAATCTCATTGCCATTGGAAGCATAAACATCACCCTTTGTATTGACATAAAGGTTCATAGCCTGTTTATCATAAACCTCAGTCCATTTGTTTCCGTCATTCTGTGATCTGAAAATTCCATCCCCGGCGCTGTAATAAAAGATATGTTTATCTGAAGGATCAATGACTACATTATTTATCATCGGATTTACAGGTATGGATTCTGGTGTTATTGTGTTCATATCCAGTGTAAAAGGTTTCTCTAAAATAGTTTTCACTGTTTTACCGCCGTCTGTACTCTTCAGGATTCTGCTTTTTCCTGACATTTTATTTCTGTCTTCCTGATCAGCATTAAGCGACAATAAGACAATATAGATGTTGTTGGGATTATCAGGATGGATAGCTATCGCTGCCGGATTATCCGAACTTGAAGAAGTCCCTAATGGTATATCTGTCCAGGTTTTACCTTCATCCGTGCTTTTTGAGAGTGTCGCATTTTTTGTTTTCGGATCACTGTGAAGTGACCAGAGTGTATTGTCTGTATACTTTAAAGTCCTGATAGAACATACTTCTTTAATTTTGTTCCAGGTTGAACCACCATCTGTGGTTTTTAAAATAAATGTATTGCCTCAACCACCCGGAGAAGCAAAAATAACATCCGGATCTTTTTCACTGACCGCTAACGCCTGTATGTTAGAAAGATCCTTTGAACTTATGTCTTCCCAGTTTTTTCCTGAATCATTGGACTTGAATACTCCCTTCATATCTTCGCTTTTTTCTGCATTACTATCGAACAACGAGCCCATGCTGCCCACATATAATGTATTTGAATTATGCGGACATATCTCAAAACCGGAAATATATCCTTTCAGAATTGCTT
>JBHPLC010000175.1:0-3040 GCA_042564455.1 Candidatus Zhuqueibacterota bacterium
TGTGATCACTTCTCCTTCGGCAAAAAACAGAAAGACCGATGATTTTGACAGGCAGGCTGAGGCCCCGATCGAATTTATTAAACACATGATTGGTTTAGCTAATCCGCAGCAAGACCAGGAAGTTTTTCTGATCGTAGGCGCCCCGGCTGAAGCAACAACATCGGATAAGCAGGCTATTATAAATGCCGCATCAGGACTTGTGGATTCAACTCTTGTGGTTTCGCAGCCTTTTTTAGTCGCTTACGGCCTGGGTATTTACGGTTTTTCAATGATTGTTGATATTGGCGCCGGTACTACCGATGTCTGCCGTATGCATGGAACACTGCCTGATGAGACCGACCAACGAACGTTTTTTAAGGCCGGTTCATATATCGATGATATGCTTTTTGATCTTCTGAAAGCAAAATACCCTAACGGACATATAACTAAGCTGATGGCAAAAAAATTCAAGGAAAAACATGCTTTTGTCGGTGAGATCAATCAGCAGATATCTGAAGAGCTGCTTTTGGACGGAAAACCGAGCCGTTGTGATATAACATCAGAAGTTAAAGATGCTTGTGAGAGCATTGTTAATGATATGAATACAACAATGTGGGATTTAATTACAAGTTATGATCCTGATTTCCAGGTTGAACTTCGGAATAATATCATTCTTGCCGGTTGCGTTAGCCAGATGAAAGGACTTCCCGGAGCTATCGAACAGGGACTTACGGGTCTTGGACCGGTTAATGTTAAAGTTGTGGATGATCCGGTTTATATCGGTGCTATCGGCGCATTGAAACTTGCACAGGATATGCCGGTTGAGGAATGGGAACAGATTTAATACAATTATATATTAAATAAAAACGCCGGGTAATCAGCCCGGCGTTTTTTGTCTATAATCGTATCAATCATTTTTCTTTTCAACAAATTTATTAAGCAGTGGAACAACATCCATCGGGATCGGGAAGAGTATTGTAGAGTTGTTCTCTGTTGCAATTTCCATCAATGTCTGTAAATACCTCAACTGCAGGGCACCGGGGCTTTTTCCGATAATATCAGCAGCTGCTCCGAGTTTTGCTGAAGCCTGATGTTCACCTTCTGCAGCAATGATCTTGGCCCTACGTTCACGCTCTGCCTCTGCCTGTTTTGCCATAGCTCTCTGCATTTCCTGAGGAAGATCAATGTGTTTGACTTCGACCATCGATACTTTAATTCCCCACGGATCGGTATGATTATCTATGATCTGCTGTAGTTTATTGTTAATGGTTTCCCTGTTTGAGAGCAGATCATCGAGTTCGAACTGGCCAATCACACTTCTTAATGTGGTTTGTGAAAGCTGTGATGTGGCGAACATAAAGTTTTCCACTTCCACTACTGCTTTCTCAGATGTAACCACTCTGAAATAGATAACAGCATTCACTTTGACCGACACATTGTCTTTTGTTATGATATCCTGAGGTGGAACATCCATAACAATTGTACGCAAGCTTATTTTGACCATCCGGTCAATCAGCGGGATAAGAATTATAAGACCGGGGCCTTTGGTTTTGTGTAACCGGCCTAATCTGAATATAACACCGCGTTCATACTCACGAAGTATCTTGATTATACTCGCAAGTAAAAAAACTGCGGCTATTATCACCAACAGCATTCCTGATTGAAATGGCAGCATAATTTTCTCCTTATTATATAATTGGAACCTGACTTTTTATGAAATTTTCCTGATTTTTATTATTAGGTTATCCACTGACACGACCTCAACCGCATCATGCTCTGAGATTTCCTCATCAAAAACAGCCGTCCAGATCTCTCCGTGAATTGCGACCTGAGCTTCATTCCCCTGTACTGTCGTCACTTTTCCTTTTTCACCGACTAATCCTTCTTTACCTGTTGTCGGTTTTTTCATCTGAGCTTTCAATCCCAGCCATATGGCCATTAGAAAAAATCCTGATGTAAGGATCACAACCGGGACAATTACTTTCCAAGATACACGCATAAATGCTAACGGCGAATCAAATAGCATAATTGAACCAATGGTCAGTGACACAACACCACCTATACTCAATAATCCATAACTTGTAATTTTAACCTCCAGGATAAATAATATTACTCCCACCAGGATCAATAGAAGTCCTGCGTAGTTAACCGGAAGCGTCTGCATAGCATAAAAAGCCAGAATAAGGCAGATACCTCCCACAACACCGGGAAAGATTGTTCCAGGATTATATAATTCCAGCATAACACCGGCCATACCGATCATCATAAGAATATATGCGATATTCGGATCAACTATCAGGTCCAGTATCTTGAAACGGAATCCGAGTTCGACTTCCTGAATGCGGGCATTTTTTGTGTTCAGAACCTTCGTGCCGAGGGCAACTTCAATTTCTTTGCCGTCAATTTCCGACAGTAGAGTTTCAAGATTTGGTGCAATAAGATCTATAACATTTATTTCCAACGCCTCAGTTGCCGTGATCGACACACTTTCACGCACAGCTTTTTCAGCCCAATCGGCATTTTTACCCCGTTTTTCAGCAATTGAGCGTGCATATGCAGCGGCATCATTGGTTATCTTTTCTTCCATCACACTTGATGAGTCCATAGGTGTACCAAGATTCACAGGGTGAGCGGCGCCGATATTTGTTGCAGGCGCCATAGCAGCAATATGTGCGGACATTGTAATAAAGACACCCGCAGATCCTGACGTTGCACCGCTGGGACCGACATAAACAATCACGGGGATCTGAGATCCGAGGATATCTTGTATAATATCCTTCATGGAGGTCATTAATCCTCCCGGTGTGTCGAGCTGGATAACAAGGCATTCCGCTTCATCATTTTCCGCTTCCTCAATTGCCTTTAAGATATATTCCGAGCTTACAGGTGTAATGGCTGTTTTTAAGGTCAGGAGCTTTACCACCTGTGCGTCAGCTGGTCCGAAGGAAAAAACAGTAAGGATGAAGGATAAACATGTAATAATATATTTATTTTTCATATTTCAGCTCATTTAGTTTCACTATTAAATTAAACCTTATATAAAATCAATGTGTTCCTATTA
>JBHPLC010000176.1:0-3024 GCA_042564455.1 Candidatus Zhuqueibacterota bacterium
TTTGATCAAGCTCCCTTACTGGCTTGGGATCGCTGCGGATGCGCTCTGGGCTGCTGCGCTGCTGTTCCCGCAGGTATTTGGATTGCTGGTAGGTAATCCAGTCTTTAATCCCGACCTGCAGACCAGATTAATCATGGGTATAGGGGGGACAATGATGACAGGCTGGATCGTCCTGCTTTTCTGGGGGATCAGGAAACCTATCGAACGAAGAATTGTCGCCTTTATAACGGCTGTTCCGATAATACTGGGATTATTTATTCTGGCTCTGATCGCATATTTAACCGGAATGACTTCAAGTATTTGGCTCATAGTTAAAACAGTGATATTATTCATATTTTTTATCACGAGTTATATTCTGGCCGGCAAAATGGATGAAACGGAGAACTAAACAGGATGATGAGTCTGTCCACTGAGCAGTAATACAATCTCCTGAAGGCTTCACTCTGAATCAGCTAAATCTAAAACTCATTGCAGAGATTGCCGCGCCGTGCTCCTCACGGCTCGCAATGATCCCGCAGAGCGGGACAGGCAGAATGGAAGGATGGCCGGAAAAATGGATGAAGCGGAGAGTTAGGGCGATCCCGCAGATCGGGACAGGCGTAGCAATCTTTCCGATACAATTAACTGAACAAGCATAATCTAAGATACCCACGCAGAGATTGCCACGCCCCTCCCGCATTGCGGGATGCGGCTCGCAATGACAGAGATACACTGATTACAAAAATTGACTACCTTCATGAACAGAAAATACTATGTCTACATATTGACAAATAAAAATAATTCTGTAATTTATACAGGAATGACTAATAATTTAAATCGGCGGTTAATCGAACATACAAATGGATTGATCAATGGATTTACCAAGGATTATAAAGTAATAAAACTTGTTCATTTTGAAGAATTTAGCTATGTAAATGATGCAATTAAAAGAGAAAAGCAGATTAAGAGTTGGTCCCGACAGAAAAAGATCGAATTGATCAAAGAAAATAATGAAAACTGGTCTGATTTAACAAAATAACCCCCGGAAAGAGTAAGTATTTACTAAGTAAAAGGATAATTATGATATATTGCATCATCCGCAATTAAGAGTAGACTGATTGATAACTAAAAACAGTCCATTCCTGTCATTACGAGGAAACTTAGAGTTAGCTGTAAGTTGACGCGGTAATCTCTTCGAGTCAATTAATTGAATATGCTTTTTCAAAGATACCCACGCAGGGATTGCCGCGCCGTGCTCCTCACAGCTCGCAATGATCCCGCTGGTTGGGACAGGCAGAATGGAAGGGTAGTACTAAATATTCTATATTTTACATCCCCCTTTTTATTCCCCAATGGTGCGCCATCGGCGACCTTCGAAGGGGGAATTATTTATATATGACAGACAGGTCGCCTTATGCGTACCGGGAAATGTCTGTCCTACTATCTTTTATTTAACAGTACTCTGAGATATCTATTTCTCTGCCCACCTACCCGCTTATATAAATTCATCCCGCATCACTTGTCTGTCATTCTGAACTTGTTTCAGAATCTCTGCGTTGTCAAATTCACCGGATATTTTATGTTTCACATCCCCCTAAATCCCCCTTCGAATGGGGAATTAAAGGGGGATGTTACCCTTCGAAGGTCTCCTATGGTGCACCATAGGAGAATAAAAAGGGGATGTAATCCTTAATAAGGACGTTATAGGCGAACTATGGGGGAGGTTAGACTTTTTTAAGCCCAATCACTCCCGTCTTAATATATCAACCGGGTTTGTAAGGGCGGCTTTTATGGTCTGTGAACCGACAGTCAGCACCGAGATCATTAGAACAATAAATATCGAAAGCGAGATCACACCTACTCCTACACTGATCCGCTGTGCGAAGAATTGCAGAATCATATTGCATGCAATCCATGCAATCGGAACTCCGATGCAGATAGCAATTACCACCAGTTTAATAAAATCCTTTGAAAGCAGGTATGTCAATCCGGCAGTCGTCGCTCCTATCACCCTCCGGACACTGACCTCTTTTACTCGCAGTTCCATATTATACGTAGTCATTCCCAGCAGGCCGAGACAGGCGATCAGCAGTACAAAACCGGATAAAACGCCAAATAGGGCACCGATTTCTCCCGCATAAGGATTATCTTCTTCCAGCACTTTATCATATAGTCTTGCATCAAGCGGATAGACCGATCCCAGCTTCTTCCAGGATTCCTCCAGACCGAGCAATGTCGATTCTTCTGCTTCTACATAGGTGTCCACTATCGCAAATTCACATACTTGAGGATTATATCGCAAAATAAGCGGGTCTATCTGGTTTTCCAGGCTCCTGTAATGAAAATCCTTCAGAACTCCTATTATATGCTGCTCTTTATCACTTCTTGTATATATAATTTTACCGACGGCATCTGCCGGGCTACTGTAGCCGAACAATTCCACTGCTTTTTCATTAATTATTATCGAATTCTCATTTTCCGTACTGAAATCTTTTGAGAAATTCCTCCCGGCAAGTATTTCAAGACCAAGGATATCTACTAAATTTTCATCCGTTGCGTTTAGGTTTACCTGCTGTTCTTCTTCGGATCCCAGTTGGTGAAGAAGAGTAATGGCTATACCCATAATGATCGGGGGATTCATTACACCCGTAACGGATTTCACACCGGGAATCGACTGAATTTCCTGCTGAAACCGGGGATAACTCACTTCTTTCAGGTTAACCAGATATTTGTTTTCAAGGTCCATTCCCATATCAGCCGTGTACATGAACGTCATTTGTTTGTAGAGTGTGATCGAGCCGATGAGGATTATGATCGTAAAGGCAAACTGAGTTACGATAAGGGCTTTTCTGAGAAAGATGCGAGAGAAACCTTTTGAATTTACATCCCCCCGCAGTACAGCCGCCGGCCGGAAAGATGAAAAATGCAGCGCAGGGAACAGACCTGCGGATACTCCCACAAGGAATGCAAATATAACATATACAACTGCGATTTTCAGTATATCAGAACTGTCAAAAAAGAACTGGCTGTAAGTCATCTGTACGG
>JBHPLC010000177.1:0-3007 GCA_042564455.1 Candidatus Zhuqueibacterota bacterium
TTGGCAGACCGTTCAAAACAAGCATACCGATAAATGCGGTAAAAGCCGCAATTGCCACAGTCAGGCCGAATCCGACAGGTGCATATGCCTGGTAGCTTACCAGCGGTTTACCGGAAATTACCAGCGGATAATCGACTGCATTGGTCCACCACTGAAGACCGAGACCGCCAAGCATAACAAAGAAGGAGACAACCGCTACAATAAATCCCAGGGGCGATCTTTGAACTCCCATTGCTTCATCCATACCATGGATAGGGAATGGAGAGTGGCAGTCAAACTCCTTTAAACCGCTATCCCTGACTTTTTCAGCGGCTGAAATGAGCTCTCCCGGATCTTTGAATTCTGCGATCAGGCCAAATATGTTATTTTCTTTCTTTGCCAAACTAATACCTGTAACAGTTAATGTTTTCCATTATCATGATGCGGATCTGCCTTGGGTAAAACACCCTTTACTTCCGCGATGGATATCATCGGCAGAAATCTTACGAATAACAGGAATAAAGTAAAGAACAGTCCGAATGAACCGACGAATGTGCCTATGTCGACAAGTGTCGGTGAATAGTAATCCCAGCTTGACGGCATGAAGTCGTTAGCCAGTGAAGTGACTACAATCACGAATCTTTCGAACCACATCCCGATATTTATAAATATCGAAGCGATGAACAGTATAGTTATATTCTGCCGTATCTTTTTGAACCAGAAAATCTGCGGAACAAGGATATTGCAGGACACCATTATCCAGTAAGCCCACGCATAAGGCCCGAATGCCCTGTTCAGAAATGCGAATGATTCATATTCGTTCCCGCTGTACCAGGCGATGAAAAACTCAGTTGAGTAAGCATATCCGACTATCATGCCTGTCAGCATTATTATTTTTATCATGTATTCAAAATGTTTTAAAGTAATAAAATCTTCCAGACGGAACAGCTTCCGGGCAATGATGCTTAATGTAATGACCATTGCAAATCCGGAGAAGATCGCTCCGGCAACAAAATATGGCGGAAATATCGTTGTATGCCATCCTGGCAACTGACTTGTTGCAAAGTCGGTACTTACAATACTGTGCACTGAAAGAACCAGCGGTGTCGAAAGTCCGGCAAGGATAAGATATGCCATCTCATAGTGTTTCCATTGCTTGTTCCCGCCTCTCCAGCCGAGAGATAAAATACCGAATACTACCTTTTTTATTTTGGTTTTTGCCCGGTCTCTGAGAGTACCGAGGTCGGGTATCAGGCCTGTATACCAGAAAAGCAGCGAGACTAAAAAATATGAGCTGACCGCAAAGACATCCCAGAGAAGGGGGCTTCTGAAATTAGGCCACATTTCCATCTGATTCGGGACAGGGAACATCCAGTATGCGACCCAGACCCTCCCGACGTGTATTCCCGGAAATATCAAAGCGCACATAACGGCAAAAAGTGTCATTGCCTCTGCAAATCGGTTTATGGATGTTCTCCATTTCTGCCTCAGAAGGAATAGAATAGCTGAGATCAGTGTCCCTGCGTGTCCGATACCTACCCAGAACACGAAATTCACTATTGCCCAGCCCCAGCCGACCGGGATATTCAAACCCCAGACACCCAGACCTTCCCAGACCAGATATCCTATCAGCCCGAGCAGGAGCATAAGCATTGAAGAACTAACCGCAATGGCTATATACCAGCCGCCGGGAGTTTTCGCCTCAATTATCGAGGCTATCTTCTCTGTAACCTGGTCAAAGGATGGATTTCCCTTGATCAGCGGCTGCTCTTCGGTTAAAGTCTCGGTATATTTTGTGTTATCTGTGCTCACGTATCTATTCTCTATCCTTCAAATTCGGGATTCGGATTTTTTATTCTTGCCAGATAAGTAGTGCGTGATTTAAGATTCAATTCAGCCAGAACAGTATAATTCCTGTTCAGTTCCTTCAGTTTTGATACCTGGCTGTCAGGATCTCTGAGATTTCCGAATGTTATTGCATTCGCAGGACATGCCTGCTGGCAGGCTGTCTGAACCTCGCCTTCGGAGATATCCCGTTTTTCGATCCTTGAATTATGTTTTGCAGCAGCGATTCTCTGAACACAGTAAGTGCATTTTTCCATAACACCCCTTGACCTGACCGTAACATCGGGATTGTTGGCCATTTTTTTGGTCTCGGGTGTATCTTTTGTATAATTAAAAAAGTTAAATCTTCTGACTTTAAATGGGCAGTTGTTTGAGCAATACCTGGTGCCAATGCACCTGTTGTAAACCATAGTGTTAAGGCCTTCTTTGTTGTGAACAGTAGCTGCAACAGGGCAGACCTGTTCACAGGGAGCCATCTCACAGTGGTGGCATGCCATCGGCTGATACAGGACTTCCGGGTCATCAAGATCGTTCTCTGCTGCAAAATACCTGTCAATTCGGAGCCAGTGCATTTCTCTGCCATTAGCGACCTGCTCTTTTCCGACAACCGGGATATTATTTTCACTCTGGCAGGCAATAACACAGGCATTACATCCGGTGCAGGATGTCAGATCGATCGCCATACCCCACTGATATCCTTTGTCATATTTATGCTCTTCCCACAGGGATTTCAACGGGGGATGTTCTACCATCTCGTTTGCGAAATCAGGATGGTTCCGGTATTCTCCCAATGAAGCTGACCTTATGTGAGGTCTGTCCTCGAGGCTCCAGTGATCCTGAGTGCATGCGAACTTGTGTTTCCTGCCGGTTTTTGTGATCCTTAATCCTGCTTCAAAATTTTGATAGCTGGAAGGCCGTAATTGAAATATGTTGAAACCAACATTATTTCCAATTTTACCTGAAGATGTTCTTCCGTATCCAAGTGATACGGTAACCGTATTATCAGCAAAACCGGGCACGATCCAGACAGGGATATCCATTTCTGAATTCAATTCAACAATATCACCGTTTTTCAGCTGAAACTCCTCTGCGGTTTTCAGATTCATCAGTGCGGCATTATCCCAGGTCAGTTTTGTGATAGGATCGGGCAGTTCCTGCAGCCAAGCATTATTGGAGAACCGTC
>JBHPLC010000178.1:0-2986 GCA_042564455.1 Candidatus Zhuqueibacterota bacterium
AGAGAAGAAAAAACTGATAATTGAATTAAAGGAAGCATTAGAAAAGATAAAAACTCTTAAAGAGCTTATTCCTATATGTTCATCCTGCAAAAAGATCCGTAACGACGAGGGTTTCTATGAGCAGGTTGAAGAATATATATCCAAACACACCGAATCCAAATTTTCCCACGGGATCTGCCCCGATTGTATGAAAGAACTCTATCCCGAGTACTACGAATCTGTAATTGCTAGAAGAAAGAACAACAATTCTTAAAAATAGATATCTCAATATCAATCCGGCCATTTATTATTCTGAGAAAACTTCCTTGAATCTGTTTAGGTCTTCATAACGCCCGAGAAGATAGATAATATCATTTTCCTCAATACGGTTTTCTCCGCTTGGACTCGCAAGGAATTTTTCGTTTCTGAAAATCGCAATTATATTGACACTATATTTCTCTCTTACAGCAAGCTCTGCAAGTGATTTTCCGATCATTTCAGAATCCCTTTGAATAGGAATTGAGCACAATTCAATATTGGGGATATGCAGTTTCAAGCTGGAAAACGAAGATGTCTGAAGTGATAAAGTTCTAAACATCTCGTATCCGCCAGCCCGTATTTCTGACACCAGCGTATCAATTTTTGGACGCGGTATCAGGTATGATGACAGCACTCTGGAAAAAATTTCTACAGATGTTTCAAATTCTTCCGGAATAACCTCATCAGCGCCGAGTTTATACAACGTCTCTACTTCAGCTACAAATCTTGTCCTGACTATCAGATGAATAGAGGGATTCAATCGTTTTATCGTTTCGGTAATTCTTTCTGTTGCGGCAGGATCGGAGATTACAACTACTGCAACAAGTGCATCAACAATACCAGCATGTTTAAGTGTATGTTCACGAGTAGCATCCCCGTAAAATATCGGCTCACCGTTCACTTTTTCCGTGCGTACAGTCTGGGGATTCATTTCAATTATAACATATGGAATATTCGATAATACGGCTGCTCGGGCAACATTTCTTCCGTTTAAACCGAAACCTATTATCAGCAGATGTTTTTTTAGTTTCGCAATATCCGGATCGATTAATTCACTGTTTTCTCTTCTAAATACAGAAGGAAGTTTGAGTCCGGATATTTTTTTCCCTAAATATTGAGCGCCTATACTTACAAGCGGGGTCAATGACATGGTTAAAATTGAGACAGCAAGAAAAAGCTGATAAAGATCATCCTTTAAAAAGCCAATTTCATTACCCTGTCTTGCAAGAATAAATGAGAATTCTCCGATCTGTCCGAGCATTAAACCTGCTGTTATAACCGCTCCAATCGGGTATTTGAGTATTATACCGCTGATAACTGCAAAGAATGATTTAAGCAAGATCACACACAATAAAATTGGAAGGATCAGCCCGATATTTTTAAAGAAAAAATTAATATCCAGAAGCATACCAATTGAGATGAAAAATATACTTGAAAGTATATCTTTAAAAGGCAGAATATATCCGAAAGCCTGATTGCTGTATTCAGATTCAGATATTATAAGACCTGCGAGAAAAGCACCGAATGCAAGAGAGAGTCCGACACTTGAAGTCAACAAGGCAATCCCGAAACACAATCCGAATATAGTCATCAGAAAAAGCTCGCTGTTCCTGATTTTAACCACATGGAAAAGAAGTTTCGGAATAAACCATTTAAATCCCCAGAAGATCATTAAAAGGACGCCCGTTACTTTCAAAGCCAATGTCGCAAGAGATACCGTAATATTTGTTGACAGTCCCGCAATTATCGGTGTCAGCAGGATCATCAGAATAATTATAATATCCTGAAAGATCAGTATTGCAAGAAGTAATTGGCCGTGAGCACTGTTTAGGCCCGAACGGTCCTGAATTATTTTAAAAACAATAGCCGTACTGCTTAACGAAACAAGAAATCCAAAAAATATGGATTCATTCATGTTGAAACTAAGCTGAAAGGAAATAAATGCTGTAAATGCTACAGTAAGTCCTACCTGAAGCAGACCGCCAAGAAAAACAAGTTTCTTGATCTTCATAAGGCTTTTTAAGGAAAATTCTATACCTATAGTGAATAAAAGCAGAACAATACCTATCTCAGCAAGTATTTCCACTTCATTAACTGATTGAATAAGACCAAGACCATGAGGACCTGTTATAACCCCTGTTATGAGGAATCCTATTATAGAAGGAAGCTTAAACCTGTTAAAAAGCAGGATTACACTGATTGCAATTACAAATAGTATTACTATGTCTTTAATGAATATGATTTCCGAGTGCATAGGAACAAACCATATATTGAAAACTCAGGGAATTTATAATATTAAATATAATAAATAATGAGTGTTATCAAAAAGAAATTCGAAATATTAATGTAATGCTCCAGGAATAAATTGTGCAAAATTTTACCAATTTAACGATAATAATACTCTTGCTTTTTATAACTGAGTAGAACTGAGTAGAATGGATTGAAAGATCACTCCGGAGTTAAATTTTATTGACTTCTTTGTATTAAGTTAAAAATTTGAAACAAATGAGAAAAGCAGGCGTATTATTATATGTTCCAAATATTTAACTAAATAAAAGGTGAAATGATATGCCAATTCTCACAAGAACTGAAGAGTTGATACTCCTTACTATCTGGAAATTAGATAAAGATGCCTATTGCGTCTCGATAAGAAAAATGTTGATCCGGATTACGGGGGATAAGTGGTCGTTAGGATCCATCTATATGCCGGTTGAACGTATGGTCAGGAATGGTTTCCTGACATCAATTATATCCGAAAGCACTCCCAAACGCGGAGGCAGGCAGAAACGTATATATTCTCTAACCGAAAAAGGCAGAAAAGCACTGGTCCGCATACATTCAATTCAGAAAGAAATGTGGTCGGATATTTCTATCCTGTCTCTTGAGGCAAATTAATGAAAACTTCCGGCAAACATTTCAAACCTCCGAAATTTACTGAATTTTTAATAAAAGGAATTCTTCCTGACAA
>JBHPLC010000179.1:0-2986 GCA_042564455.1 Candidatus Zhuqueibacterota bacterium
GGGATTTCCAGTTATTACATATTTCGTTTGAAAATTTTTGAATATTTTTCCTGGGGGGAGGAGGATATTTGCATGTAAACGGAAAATAACCAGTGCGAGAATTTCCTGAAACTTTCAGGAAATTTATATGTTTTTTATTAGGTGTTGCTAATATCTTGTGTAAAAATTCAAAAAAGGAAATTGTGTGGAAGTAAAATGGATCAGTGATATTGAAACCGGTGTATTATTACTGGATACTCAGAACAGGAACCTGATCAATAAGATCACTAAGCTTGGAAAGGCGATCGATAATGGGCGCGGTCATATGGAAGTTGATAAACTGATCGCATTCTTTGACGATTATGTGACTTCTCATTTTGCGTTGGAAGAAAAATTCATGTTAGCCCTTAAATATCCCGAGAGATCGTTTCACAAAGGACAGCATAAAGAATTCAGGGATAACTTCCACAAAATGAAGGGAGAGTTTTCAAACAATCATCATGATGAGGAATCTGTCAAATTTTTTCAGTATGAAATGTGGCGGTTCTACCAGGAACACCTTACTGTTGTTGATGCGGAATTTGCCCGGTACTTTAAGAAAAAAGCTTCCAAATAAACGAATCAAAAACCGATCTAAGAAACACCTCTAATTAAAATCTTTTCAACTCGATCTTTTATAGGCCAAAATCCTTTGGTACTTCAGACAACTACCATTTTATAATATCCCTGACTTTCTGGAGGGCGAGTTTTAAAAGTGGATTACTCTCCGAATCTATCCTGTCGAGAATCTGCTGTTTGTATTCCTCAGTAAACTGTGTATTACTGTCTATCAGGTCTTCCAGTCCGGAGAACTTTCCCTCGAACTCAGAGATCTTATCATTGTAAAGTGCGAGGATCTTTTGTTTCTCCGGCTCGATCCTCTGCCTGACCTGATTTTCTATCTCCGCCCTGCCCTCTTCTATTTTGCTTCCGATTATGTCTTTGAACCGGTTCGAGAAAAGCTCGTCGAGGTTTGAGCTCATGCTGAGATTCAGGTTTCCGGGACTCCCCGAGAACCGTGTCTCTAAGGTAAAAGTACCGATGCCCTGTATTATTTCCGCAGCGATCTTTGTTAGCCGGTCAGCTGTGTTCAGGTTTTCGTAATTGATCTCAAGATTATTCGCAAGAATACTTATTACACCTTCGATCTTTCCATCTTTAAGCGTTATTCCAGTTTCAACATTCATGTTCCCTTTATCGATCTTTTCAGGAAGCATATCGTTTTTGCCGAGAGCGGTATTGTTCAGGCTGATGCCCCTGAAATTAATGTTGAATGCCTCCTCGGAAATCTCCTGTGTATAATCAAGTTTTGCATCGAGTTCATATTCCCTACCGTTGGATTTTTCGCCGTTCAGTTTTATCTCCGTGGGACTGCCGATCTTTTTTTGGTCGGATGTAATGTTTTCCGCATCTCCCGACAGGAGTATTGAATTTTCATTCTGCCCAATGGGTGATTCTCCTGATATCACAACTTTTTTTATCCAGAATTCAGGCCATTTTCTCCTGTCCGGGAATGAGATGTTCTGTCCCTTGAATCTCGGCGGGGATTCGACTTTTTCTGTGGGCAGGAGTTTTCCGGCATAATCCCTGCTGATCTCGTAGTATCCAGTATATTCATTAATTTTCTCAAAAAGCTGTGCTCCGAATAGGACCTTTGCGATATTCTCCGTACTGAGGTCGGGCAGATTAGCTTTTTCTTTTGCATTTTTTATGTCGTCTTTTATCCAGTTATCGATCACTGTTAGGCTGTCCTTTGCTGAATTCAGGTCTGTTACGAATGCCTGTTTTTTTGCAGTAAAATCATTTACAATCCCCCTGGCATCATCCCGGATGGTTTTGATGGTCGTAGCGGCAGAGATAAAATCATCGACCTGTTTTAAATCCTTGAGCCTGAGTGTCTCTGCCCGCTGCTTTATCTCATTGGCTTTCGTCTGAATTTCGGAAAGCGACTGCCACTCCTGTTCCCAGTGGTCAGCTTTCTGTTTCAGGCTGTTCTGCAAATTCACAAGATTATCACCGGTTTTGAGATCAAGTGTACTAAGGACACTTTCAACATCGATCGACTTGTCAAGACTGCTGAGGTCTATCCCTGAAGACCGGCTGACCTCCTCGTTCATGTTCTGGACCGCCTGATCTATAAATGCCGGTTCTGTGCTTAACGGTTTTTCCTGTACGGGGATCGCTCCGTCGGTGGTTCTTGAAGTACCGCTCTGCAGTGATTCAAAACGAAGCTCATCAATGACCCATCTTCCGAAGAACAGCGGTTCGACAGACATATCGAATTCAGCATTACCTGTCTCCACAATATTGGTCATCGTGTTTTTCGGATCAGTTACCTGCAGTTTATTCCAACCGGCCTTCAGCCCGAAGAAACTGATATGGAATTTATCGAACTCCACTTTTGCCCCGTTAGCGTTTGTGAGAACAGATTCGAGCTGTTCCTCGATAAATTCGTCGGTGATAAAATAGAATCCGGCACATATCAGAACAAACAGGACGGATAGAACAATAAGACCTTTTTTTCTCATTTATTCCTCCATTCCTGTTATTTTCATGTACATCTGAAATGCTTTGTTAGACCTTACAAGCTGCACCAGCTTCATTTTCCGGATCTTCGGTTCGAGCGTGCTGCGGTATTTTATTATTCCGAACCTAAACGAGTAAAACACCGGAATGGTGATAATGAGTGAAGAAACCAGGCTTCCGAGCACTACGGTATTGTTGAATCTGGTCAGAGGCATTACAGGAAGATTATAAAGTGCCGTCCAGAAACCAAACAACCATTCTGTATCTACAAGGAGGAAGTATCCGAGGTCGTGGAACAGCGGATCAAAAGCATAAGAGAATATCTGGAATACAAAAAATCCGAGGATGGCCGCAGAAATGTTGATGTTGATCAGAAATATCAGCAGCAGAACCAGTATCGAATACAGGCTGAATAAAGGCATCATACCGAGAAACATTCCCA